>JAGVEP010000060.1 GCA_020058145.1 Phycisphaerae bacterium
AAGCGGCCCCAGACGCGCGCAGCACCCGCGCCGCTCGGTAGCCACCACCGCTGGACCTGCGCCAGCAGCCGGTTCCACAGCCTGTCTGCGTGCTACGCACAGGCAGGCACGCCCGCTACGTGATCTGCCAGGCGGCCGAGGTGGCGATTCCCCGAAGGGTGTTCGCCGCGATCCTGGAGCGCATCCAGCGACTGCGGCGGCCCGAAACTGGCGTGGTGCCTTCCGGATGAGCCGGCAGACCGCTCAGAGTCGCACCTGTTCGGACAAGCCGGGCGGATTCCATGCGCCCAGCGGGGAAAACGCGCCGTTTCTGGAGCAGTCGGGCGCTTCCTACCACTGCAACAAGGGCCTCTCCGCCCTCGTTCCGCCCCCGACGCCCGGGAAAATCGCGAAAACGCCGGGCGCGAAAAGCGCTTGGCGGTGTACAACGGCTGTGCACGGCCCGGCAGCGGAGCCCGGCGAACTCATCTGGGGAATGTCGGGTAACATGCTGGACGAAGGCTCGGCAAATGGGAAATCTCGGATCACACCGTCCGGGAGGTTTCGAGGAGGAATGAGTATGACCGCCAAGTCGCTGGAACTGGTCCGGTTCGAGGAAGTGCAGCGCTGGACGCAGTGGTGGTTATGGAGCGGCCTGATTCCGACGGTCGGCATAGTATGGTGGCTGTTCCTCGCACAGATGCTCTCGTGGTCGCCGTTCCCGGCCAGCTCGCCCACATGGTCGATCGTGCTGCTGGCCGTTGTCTTCGTCTTGGCCGGCGTGCTGCTGCCGCTGCTATTCTTGGTCGGCCACCTGCGAGCCATCGTCGGCGACGATAGGGTAATCGTGCGGTACTTTCCTATCTGGACCCGGACGATCGCGCTAAACGACATCCTGGACTGCCAGGCAGTCACGTACAGCCCGATCGGGGACTACGGCGGATGGGGAATACGCTACGGGTGGCAGGGTTGGGCGTACAACGTGAAGGGCGACCGTGGCGTGAAGCTTACGCTGCGAAAGGGCGCGCCGCTGCTGATCGGCAGCCAACGCGCGGAGGAACTCGCGGACGCTATCAACGCAGTGCGGCGCGCCGCTTGGAACTGAAGGCCGGCCGGAGGCCGGAGATCGGGCGCCGCAACTACGCCATGCTCCTGATGTTGTCCACCTATGGGTTGGCCCTCAACGCGTGAACCGGCCCAATCACAGGCAAGCCGCAAAATACAAATAGAGGTATAACCCGGAGGCACGCCCTGGACCCCCGCCAGTTTCTTTCCCCTCTGGGCGGCCGGAGCTCGATTCCTTCGTCGGGGTTTAGCACGGGAGGTTCGGCCCTTTTCGCGTATCCTGAATTGTCCCCTGCCGCCTGGAAGACATGGGAAAAGTCTGGCATATGGGCGCTGTACAGCCCGCGAGCGGAAATCGCGGGGTTGTCGCAAGTTGCGGCGTGTGTTAGAAATAGTGAAAGCGGGTTTATTACTCTCCTAACCCGGAGGCGGCCCGGAAGCGGCGCTGGCATGCGCGCAGCGCGGCCAGGACAGACTGTCGCCCTTCCAGGTGCTCCATGCACGAGCCTGTGTGGGTCTGTGTCGAACTACTGCGGCGCCTGATCGAACGCCGCCGGTTCAGGGGCAGGGGACGCGCTCGCCGGCGTGATAGCACAGGTGTTCGGCAGTTGTAATGACCGCAGGGTTGCCGGATAGACGACCGAGCAGGTAGCCCGCTCCAAACGTGGCCAAGCTTTCAGGGCGGAAGACGCAGCCGGCACCGAACATGAGCCCCGTGACCAGAAGCAGGCCGACGACTAGCGTGCTGGACTGTGGGCGAGGCATAGGCCGCCTTTCGCTTAGCGGCGGGTGCCGCGGCGCGCAGCGCGATACCGGACACGCGCGCCGAGCAGGCTCGCCAGACAGGCGCTCAGCGTAAACGGGCCCACCCAGCCGCACAATCCCGTGTACTGCACGGTAGTCGTGGGAAATAGGAAATAGGGACAGCCACGAATGGCATTCAACGTCGCGGTCGCTATGATGCCCGCTAGACATCCAGCGCGGGCCAAGGTCCAAGCCGGGGCTCGCGTGCCAGCTACCCTCCCATCTTCGCGGGACAGGGCGGGCGACCTCACGATGCCAGCATCGCGTGAAGTCCGTCTCGAAACACACGGAAGCTCTTCGAGCAGTTGCGGTCGGGCCGCATGTGCTTCGCAATTTCGCGGGCTGCTGCGATCTTCGCTAGGCCACCCTTGAAGTGTCCCGCTTTCTGCAACACCTGCTCCAGGCGTTCCCACGTTCCGCCCTTGATCTTGTCGGGATCGCGGAAGCCCCTTTTGGCGGCGAGTGTCGCCGGAACGCCCGGATACGCTGAACACAACGCCTCAACATCGCCGAAAAACCACGCCTCAAGTTCCTCGATGGCGATCCGATTGAGAACTTGCGGCTTGCGCCTGCCCGTGGTTGACGTTTTCGTTGTCATCTTTGCTCGGCGGGCGACCTGTTCAAGTCCAGCCTTGACCTTCTTGCAGTCCCCGCTGTCAAGATCGATCAGCACTACCACACGCCAATCGCTCGGCAACCACTTCGAATAGCCCTTCAGCTTCCCAAGCAGGCTGTCGAGCAAGTCCTTCTTCCCCTGGTGCGGGTGAATCTGGAAGGTGGCATCTTGGCCGATCAAACGCGGTAGAAGCTCGCTGAGCGCAGCCTCGGCAGAGGGTTCCTCGACGAGAAACACGAAGTGCATTACCGCTGCCCCCGCTTCGAGCGCTTGGCCACCTTTCGCTTCGGCTTCGGCTGTTCCTGCGACAACGGATCGCCGACGCCAAAGTGCCCCTGCATCCACAGATGGCCCAGTTGTGCTCCTTCCGCCACGAAGTCCGTGATGCCCTTGATCGTGGACGCCTGCTGGGCCTTCGTGTAGCCCTGCTCGTCGCGGTACATGATCCACGTCTCTTGCGGGTTCAACCCGTTGACGAAGAAGGGCGAGTGCGTGGTAATCATCAATTGTGTGCGCTCGGACGCTACCCGACACTCCTCGGCCAATTCGGGCAGCAAGCGGGGGTGCAGCTGGTTCTCGGGTTCCTCGATCCCCACGAGTTGCGGCGGTGACGGATCATACAGGACCACCAGGTACGCAAGCATCTTCAGCGTGCCGTCCGAAGCGAACTTCGCCAGCACGGGACGGTCAAAAGGCGCGTCCTTGATCTGCAACAGCATGCGCCCGTCCGCCATGATTTCCGCATCGACCTTCTCTAGTCGCGGGACTCTCTGCGACAGGATGTCGAGTATCTTTCCCAGGCGGTCAGGATACCGTTCCTTGAGATACTGAATCACGTTGGGCAGGTTGTCCCCAGTGGCCGAGACTCGCTCCTGCGGCCCCGCTTCGGGCATGCCCCGCGTATTGTCCGCCGTCAGGTACGACAGATACCAGTCGGTAATGAACCTGCGCAGGGCGCTCACCCGCGGATGCTTGGTGAACTGCCCGAGCGTGTTGACGGCCAACATTTCGCGCGAGGCCAACTCCTCATCGATGCGCTTGTCCTGCGCATCCGGCACATCTCCCGAAACGACACGTCCAGCCCCTTTCTCGAAGCTGAGAAAGCGAAACGGTCGTCCTCGTGACAGGCGCTTCCATTGCAGCCACTCCTCGGCGACAAACGGCCCGTCGCCGTCCTCGTTGATCGCCAAGTGGTACGTAATGATCGGCGTGTGCAGTCGCTCCCGATACTTCAACTCGAACGAAATCGCCCCGTCTGAGCCACGCGACCGAAGCTCCTTGAACCGCCCGCGTCGGTCCCACGCCTTCCGCAACCCGACCAGAAAGCACTCGGATAGAAAGGCAAACACGTCGAAGATCGTGGACTTTCCGCTGCCGTTGGGGCCAACAAAAACGGTCAGTGGCGTAATGCCCTTCAGCTCCAGATCGCGGAGCGCCCGGTAGTTTTGGACGCGCAGGTATTCGATACGCGGCGGAGCCTGCGAAGCTGCGTCAGTTTTGGTCATCATCGAACCTCGTCAGCACTCACTCTCGGGGCACAAAGCGGCCACGCCCTCACGTACTCGCAGCAGAATATCACCGACTACCCTTCCCGTCTCTGATGCGCATCGCGGTCTTCGAGCGTGGCGGTCTTCTACGTGGCGGTTCTAACGTGGTAGTCGCTCTTTGGATCGTCGCACAGGCGGTCGAGTTCGGTTTCCTCACGCGGAGCGCACCAAAGCGATCTACGCGTCCGTGGGCGGCGGCCGCTTCATTCGTTCGCAGGTAGACCTTGGGGTAAACCGTTTCGCCGTTGCCCCGCACGCGGAGCGTGGTAAACTTGGACTGCTTGGTCGCGTCGGATCGAACGCGGAGCCGCGAGTCGTCGGACTTCTTCATGACGGTTGCTCCTCACGCGAGTCAGAGCGCTTCGCTCCAGCTGATCGCGGGTTTGAGGAGCCACTGTTTTCTCCCGTACCGATGGCGGTAGCGAGTGCAGTCTAAGTTCGGTTTTCCGATTTTTCGTAAGCGCCCGTAGCTCAGCAGGATAGAGCGGCGGTTTCCTAAACCGCAGGTCGTAGGTTCGAGTCCTATCGGGCGCGTTGCCGCCTACCGCCGCGCTGCGTCGCGCCCGGCGCTGATCGGCTACTGAGCAACCCGCTCCAAGACGATCCACTCCTTCGGCACGCGGGCCATGGTCTCGATGCAGTTCTTGTATTCGCCGTACTTCTCCGCCGGGGCGTCGATGGCTTTCTGGATAAACTCGTCGCGGTAGGTGACCTCGTGCTCGGCGGCGCTGAAATCGGCGGTGAAGGAGGCACTGTCCATGTCGGCGGACCAGTTCCGTCCGGCGTAGTAGACGCGGAATCCGGCGGGGACCGCGATCTGCATCGACTTGACAGACTTCGACCGCTGTCGCCAGTGGAGCGGGAAATCCCGCGTGGGTTTGCCAACTTGCGCGGCCCCGTAGCTGACCTCGGGAAGCTGGAAAACCAGCAGGTCGGAGCCGACCTTCAGCGCGTAGTTTGCGACCGTGTATCTTTCGGTGAATTTGAGCGGCTGGGTAACGTCCTGTAGATTCTCGACCGTGTAGTCCACCAGGCGCGCCTGGGCGTGCACGCCGGTCAGTTCTGCCTCTAAATTGCGCCGCAGTTCCTCATCCTTGAGATTCTTCCAGGCGTGCCGGCGGCCGACCTCGTAATTACCCGCCAGTGTTTCGACCTTGGTCACCGCCAGGTCGCCGGTGGGTAACACGCGCATCTGGTAATCGATCGCCGTGGCTTCATCCTCCGGCGGATTCAGCGGAATCTCGACCAGTTCGCTGCCCTGGCGCGTGACCAGCAGGCCGCGCGTGCCCTGGTACTGGCTCGGCATCTGCCCAAAGCGCACGGCCTCGTCCGTCACGGCGAGGAACTGCCGACCCGTGGGGAGCGTGACCGCCACCACGGCATCCTCGAATTGACGGATGCAGGGCACGTCCTCGATGAGCTTGCCGCTGTATTGCGGGCAGGCCAGCACGACGCCGGCGTCCAGCCCCGCCTCGTTGAGCATAACCATCAAGAGCGCCGCCTTGTCGAGCGAGTTGCCCGCACGCCGCGCGAAGACCTCGCCGGCCGAGTGCGGAGCGTAGCTGTACTGATAGGGCGGCACGTAGAGCTGGTGGACCGTCTGGATGAAGTAGTGGTAAATGCGGCGCGCACGCTCCGCCGGCTGATCCACACCCGCGGTGAGTTCCTGCACTTTGCCGCGAATATCCTCAGAAGCGACGGCGCTGGTCAGCAGCGCTTTCTGGAACGCCGAACCAATCGCTTCCCAGTCCGTCTTCAACGCCGCGATGATGCGCGGGTAAAAATCGCGCGCCGGTGGCATCAACGATTCGGGCACGACGCGCGGGCATTGCTTGGCCACGTAGCGGTGTACCACGCGGTCGCCGTGCTCTTCGCGCGTGATCTCGACGTTCTTGCCGAGGCGGTCGGTCCGGACGGCCAGCTCCAGGCTCTGCGGCACGTCGATGCGCAGCTCGGTTTCGAGGATCGGCTCTTCGCCACGCAGCAGCCGGCTGGCGTAGAACGGGTACAGCAGGTCGGTCTTCGGCCGCCGTTTTGTCACCTGGTAATCGAGCAGCGAGTCCTCGCGCACCTGCTTCATCGCGAATTTGAGCTCGTATTGCTTCTCGTATTCCGGCGTGTTGGCATGGAGGCTGTTGAGCGACACGGCGGCGTCGGAAATGGGCGTGATGGAGCCGTCCGGGTTGATCGTCCGCGCAAAATCAACGTCGAGCGTCTCCTCGCCCTTCAGGTAATACCGCACCACGTTGGCCTCGTCCTTGCCGCGTTCGAGCAGCACTTTTTCCACGCAGCGCTCGGTCAGCGTGTAGGAACCGTCCGCCTCCACTTTGTAATCGTAGAGCCAGTACAGCACCACGTACCCCGAATCGGGGTACGCGGCCTTCGTCGGCGGAGACTGGAGCAGACGGTCGAGCAACGGATCCTTCAGTTCGGCGGCGGTGCGTGCGTCGTCCCCCGCACGCTTGCGCGACAGATCGACGCGCTCGACCTCGGTGCGGGGAAACGTCGCCGCCGCGGTCTCACCCCGCCGCCAGAACACGACCTGCTCCGTGTCGAGCTTGACCAGTTCGCCGACGCGTTCGCGGCCGTCCTGAAGATAGAGCACGTCGTTGGCACTTTGCGCCCAACCCGCCGCACCGGCCAGGCTGAGCAGCAAGACACAAGTAAGCAGCCGTCTCATCGCTCGACCCTCCCGCCCTCGCTGAGAAACAGCGGGACCTTGGTGTAGGTGGCGTAATCTTCGACGAACTTGCGCACCGCGGCGTAATCCGCCGCCGGAATGCGCCGCTGATCCAGGCTCAGACGATCCTCCAGCTTGACCGCCCCAGCCGCGAGCTCGAAGCGCGCCTTGTAGCTCGTGTAGGGCGTGGAGAGGTCCGCGGGATCAGGCAGCCCCTTGGGCGCGTAGCCATCCGGCAAACGCAACTCGGTGTGCTGCCGGATGCAGAACGTGGACGGCATCAGAATGTCGAACCGCCGCTTTTCCAGGGCCGTCAAGCCCGCCAGAACCTTGCCGAACTTCGCCAGCGGCAGCTCGCAAATGAGCAACTCGCCGGCCCGCGTGGCGTATTTCGGCAGGAGGACCTTGAACTCGATCTTCAGCGGCTGGGTCAGGTCCGCCTCGTCGCTGACCTCGAGTTGCTTGAGTTCCGCCCCGGGGGAAAACTGGTTGAGCGCCTGTTCCGTCACCATCTTCCGCAGCAGCCGGTTGATCTGGTCGAGCCCGGCCCGCGAAAAGCCCTCCACGCTGCCGTTCATCGATATTTTGACGATGGCCCGGAGGTCCCCATTCTCGTCCAGGCGCATCAGCAAATTGAGGTCGAGGGCGTCTTCGTCCGGCGGCGGGACCTCGACGCAGCCGACGCGGCGTTCAAGCACATTGAACGCCGCCACGCCGTGGTCCATCAGCGGGAAATACGGGTAGCGAAAGGTCGTACCCGTGCAGTCGAGGTGAAAATCGCGGCCGTTCAGGCGCACCCCGGTGATGGCGTGGTTGCCATACATGCTGGGCAGCGTGTAGTCGTCGGCCGGCATGCCGTACGTCGCGATGATCACGGGCGCCGCCTGGATATTCACGGCCTTGAGCATGGTAGCGAACAGGGTGGCCTTGTCGATGCAATCGCCGTACTTGTTTTGCAGCGTGAGCGTCGCCGGATGCCCGGACCAGCCCGAGCCCATGCTGCCCTTGATCGAGATGTACCGCACTTAGCGCTGCAACCAGTGGTAGATCTTCGCCAGCTTCTCCTCGTCCGCGCTGCTGTCGCCGATGATCTCCGCCACCTTCGCCTCAATCTCCGGCGTCACCTGCGTGTGCTCGCGCTGAAAGCGGCCGAGATAGTCGAAGAGGTAGTCCCACGTGTCGAACAACGACGCCGCGAGATTCGGCACGACCTCCCCGACCGGCGGCATGGCCGGTTCGGAGATCACCGGTTCGAGATCGTGCAACTCCCAGCGATAGACCCGATACCCACCCTCGTCCGACTGCTTGGGGCTCGCCGACTCGCCGGTCAGATTGCGAATCTGGTAGTTGATTTTGCGGTCCGGCGGCACGCGGATGGTGACACGGCTCGCGAGACTCGGCTCCGAGTCGCCGAAATACCAGCGGGGGAAGAACAGCTCCTTGTCATAAGGGTTGTAGGTCTCGGTTTCCCAGATCGTCTCCACGATGGCGCCGATTTCGACCTGCGACAGTTGCCCCGAGACAGTCTTGTACTGATTGAAGAAGACGGTCCCCTCGCTGGGTTTGGCTTCTTTCAAATCCGCCGGGTCAAAGTCGTGTACGCTGCCGTCCGGCGCGATCGTGCGGGCGCGAACCAGGGTCGCCCGCTCGCGGCCTTCCTCGAAATACTGGCTGATTTGCCCGGCGGACTTCCAGGGCTCCTTCAGGATCAGCGTGGCCGCGTGGCTGCGCGAAAGTTGCGTGCCGTCAGGCCGCAGCGTGAATTCGCCTTCGTCGAGCAGGTGAATCGCGCCCACGTCGGGGTACTTCTCGCGGGCGGTTCGCGCCTGGTCGAGCAGCTCGCGCACCTCGGCATCCGTCGAGACCGTCAGGGCCGCGGACGGGCCGCGCACGCCGGTCTCGAAGCGCACGTTGCGCACCTCGTTGCGGGGAATCCGCCGGCCGTCGTCGAGAACGAAGTCGTCGTGATCGAACGTAAGTGTTTTCGTGTTGATGCGGGTGCCGTCGAATAGCTCGACCGTATCCGCACGCGTCACCCAGCACGCGAGCGCAGCGATAAATGCTACGCCCCATGCCGCTCTACGGGACCTGATCATCCGAGAGCTCCTGTAATGTCCACGGATCGCACGTTTGCCCGGCACGCCCGGCTACCCCGCCGGACGGCCCACGGTACCACCGAATTGTAGAAAGCCGGACCCGCCCAAGTCTATGGGCATTCGTCGAATCATGTCGGCGGGGTCGTTTCGCCGACCGCGAGCAGCGCGGGCGCGGCGTGCCAGATCTTCTCCGCATACTCCCGCACGGCCCGATCGCTGGAGAAGTAGCCGACCCGCGCGATATTCAGGATCACGGCGCGCGTCCAGGCGGCCGGATCACGCCAGAGAGCGTCCACACGCGCCTGTGCCGCCAGATAAGACTCGATGTCCGCCATCAGGAGGTACGTGTCGCCGTTGCGCGTCAGCCAGTCCAACACCGGCCGGAACAACGTCGGCTCGCGCGGGCTGAACTCGCCGCCGGCAATGGCGTTCAGTGCCCGGCGGACCGCGGCGTGACCATAGTAGGTCTTCCAGGGGTCGTGCGTCGGCCGCCGCGCGGCGGCTTCTTCGGCCGTCAGACCAAACAGGAAGAAATTCTCCGGCCCAACCGCGTCGCGAATCTCGATGTTTGCGCCGTCGAGCGTGCCGATCGTCAGCGCCCCGTTCATCGCGAACTTCATGTTGCCGGTACCGGAGGCCTCGGTGCCCGCGGTCGAAATCTGCTCCGACAAATCGGCCGCCGGGATGATCCGCTCGGCGAGCGTTACCCCATAGTTGGGGATGAACAGCACGCGCAGCCGGTCACCAATGCGCTTGTCCTGGTTGATCGTGCGAGCGACCTCGTTGATGAGCTTGATGATGAGCTTGGCGCGGGTGTACGCCGGGGCCGCCTTCGCCCCGAAGATCACCACGCGCGGCACAGCGGCCCCATCCGGATCGTCCAGCAGCCGGTGGTAGCGGATCACCGTGGCCAGCAGATTGAGCAACTGCCGCTTGTACTCGTGCAGGCGTTTGACCTGCACGTCGAACAGGGCGTCGGGCGACAGCGCCACGCCGGTGCGTTTCTGCAGGCCGCCCACCAGGTGCTGCTTGTTTTCGCGCTTGATGGCGCGGATTTCGGTTTGGAACTCGGCGTCATCCGCGAACTGCTCGAGGCGGCGCAACTGGTCGAGGTCGCGCAGCCAGCCGTCGCCGACGCGCTTGGTGATGGCGCGGGTCAGGCCGGGGTTGCACGCGGCCATCCAGCGCCGCGGGGTAACGCCATTGGTGACGTTGATGAATTTCTCCGGCCAGAGCTGCGCGAAATCCGGCACGACCCGTGTGCGGAGCAGTTGCGTGTGCAGGGCCGCGACGCCGTTGACATGATGGCTGCCGGCGATAGCCAGGTGGGCCATCCGGACGGTCTGCACCGGGCCTTCCTCGACGAGCGAGAGGTTCTGCCGGCGCCGCGCATCGCCCGGCCAGCGCCGCGCAACCTCGCCGTCGAGAAACCGTCGGTTGATCTCGAAGATAATCTCCAGATGCCGCGGCACAACGTGACGCAGCAGCGGCACCGGCCAGCGCTCCAACGCTTCCGGGAGCAGCGTGTGATTCGTGTAGGCAAACGTGGCCCGCGTCAGCTCCCAGGCCCGCTCCCACGGCAAGCCGCGCTCGTCCACGAGCACACGCATCAGCTCGGCAATCGCCAGGGCCGGGTGCGTGTCGTTGAGCTGCACGACCACCTTGTCGGGAAACGCGTCAAAGTTGTCCTGCGTTTTCTCGTACCGGCGGATGACGTCGCTCAGCGTGCAGGCGACGAAAAAATACTGCTGCACGAGCCGCAGCTCGCGGCCGGCGTCCGTCTCATCGCTCGGATAGAGCACTTTCGTGATGGTCTCGCTCAGGGCCTGCTCGCGAACCGCCTCGACGTAGCCGCCGCGGTTGAACGCCGCCAGATCGAACGTCTCCGGGGCCCGCGCCGCCCACAGCCGCAGAATGTTCACATTGCCGGCGCCGCAGCCGACGATCGGGATGTCGTAGGGCAGCCCGATCACCGTGCGATAGCCGCGCCAGACCGGGCGATAGCGCCCGCGGGCGTCGGCACCGGGCTCCACGTGGCCGTACAGCCGGACGGGGCACGCGAACTCGGGCCGGGGGATTTCCCACGGCGAGCCGAAACACAGCCAGTAATCCGGCCGCTCGACCTGCCAGCCGCCGACAATATCCTGCTGAAAGATGCCATACTCGTAGCGGATGCCGTAGCCCATGAAGGGCAGCCCGACCGTCGTGGCCGAATCCAGGTAACAGGCGGCGAGCCGTCCGAGGCCCCCGTTGCCCAGCCCGGCGTCGGGCTCGATTTCGCACAGGGCGTCGAGGTCCAGGCCCAGGCCGGTCATGCGCGTGCGGCAGTCATCCCACAGCCCCAGGCACACCAAGTTGTTGCGCAGCAGCCGCCCGAGCATGTACTCCAGCGACAGGTAGTAGACCCGCTTCACGTCGCGCTCATGGTACGCCCTCTGTGTCGTGATCATGCGGTCCACGATGAGATCGCGCACGGCGTAGGCGAGCGCGACGTAGAAATCGTAGGGCTGGGCAGTGGTCCAGGCTTCGCCCTGCATGTACCGCAGGTGGCGATGAAAACCGTCGATTAAGCGGTCGAGCGGCGCGGCCGGCGTACCGGGGACGAGCTGGGAACCAAGTGGTTTTTCCGCCGACCGGGGGGCAGCCGCGCGTTTGCGTGTTCCGGGAGTGCTCATGGCCGTGACCGTAAACGTGATGGGATCAGTTTGCAATCGGTTTCAGCGAAGACGGTACGGCTCCTGCGAGAACGGCTCCTGCGAGAACGGCTCCTGCGAGAATCCTTTCTCGCACCCACCGCCGCGGGAATCCCCTCCCGCGACTACGACCGCACGGCCGTGTGCCACTGCTCTGTGAGCAGTGGTTCTGATACGTAGCACGCATGCGTCGAAGCACGGCTCACAGAGCCGTGGCACACCGACCGTGGCACCCGGCGGATCGCGGATACGGCTCCTGCGAGAATCCTCTCTCGCACCCACCGCCGCCGGCGCATGCCCACTCGTCCCTTCGTCCCTTCGTCCCTTCGTCCCTTCTACGACCTGTGCCTGGTTCTGCGGGAGTGATCCTGCTGACAACCCGGCCAAGGCCGCGCTCTCCGGCCCATGACGGCCGTAAGGGTAATGGGGTCTTCCCGGCCGAGTACCGCCCAAAGCGGCCGATGCCGGCCTCCGGACGCCTGTTTCGCCCTTGCAGGCCCCCGCATCGGTGCGTTACGCTACGCAGAGTAGGTTGGTGAATCAGCCCGGTTCGACCACCACCTGCAAGACCACCGTTCACACAAGGACCGAAACCTGGCGACGGTCAACAAGGCGGGGCGCAGGGACCCCAAGTGGGGGTCGCACACGACTTGCGTCAAGGTGGTGGACGTGTTCGAGTGCGACACGAACACCACCTTGCAAGTGAAGGTATGAGCGACATGACCCAGGAAGAGATTGATCGGCTGATTCGCTGCCCAAAGGTGATTTCCGATCCGCCCAGGAAGGAGATGGCCGAAGACCGTGGCAGCCTGCGGAACAGCATGAAGCTGACTGCCAAGGAGGGTCAGAGGGAGTTCCTCGCGTTCATGCGGAAAAACGTGGACTTCTCGGAGAACTTTTCCATCGGCCTGGACTATTGCCCGCGCGACGGACGCGGTCGCGTCTGCCTGCTCCGCTGCAACGGCCCCCACGGTGAGTGGATCGACGACTTTCATGACCCGCATCCTCACCACGGCTACCATATCCATATGGCCAGGCCGGAGAACATCGAAGCGGGATTTCGCGCTGAACGGGGGGCCGAGGTGACGAAGGAGTACGCCTCCTACCAGGAGGCCTTGTGTCACTTCGTGCGGCTTTGCAACATCGATGAGGCGGTCAAGCACTTCCCCGAGTTGGAACAGCTCCCCCTGTTTGACGATCTGGAGCCACGTAATGAGTTACCTTGACCTGCTGCGAGCGCAGTTCAACAATCGCGTGGCGTTCCGGGAAAAGCGGCCGGGCGTGCATCAGCTCATCGCCCCGCTGTATCACGAAGACGGCGACATGCTGGACATCTTCCTTGAGCAGCCGCCGGGCGGGAACGGGCTGATCCGCGTCTGTGACCACGCGATGACGCTGATGCGGCTGTCTTACTCGTTCGAACTCGATACGCCGAAGAAAGAACAGATCTTCAAGCGGATTCTGGACGAAAACGGCATCCAGGAGACCAACGGCAATCTGTTTATCGATGCGCGCCCTGAGAGCCTGTACCCCGCCGTCCTTCAGTTTGCCCAGGTTGTCTCGAAGGTTTCGAGCATGAGGCTGTTTCGGCGGGAGATCATCCACAGCCTCTTCCTGGAAATGCTGGACGAGTTCATCGAGGCCCGGCTGGCGCAATTTCCCTTTCAGAAGCCGTATTACCCGCTGCCCGACCAGGAAGAATATGAAGTCGATTACTGTTTCAACAGTCGGCCCAAGCCCGTGTTTCTTTTCGGGGTGAACAGCGTTTCCAAGGCGCGCTTGGTGACGATCTCTTGCCTGAAGTTCCAGAATGAGAGGATCGGTTTTCGCAGTGCCGTAGTCTTGGAAAGCCTGGACCTGCTGGGCAGGAAGGATCAGGCGCGGCTGATGTCGGCTGCCGACAAAGAGTTCCCGTCGCTCGACGATTTTCAGGCCAACGGGGCGCGGTTTCTTGGGCGTGACTTGGCCTGAGCTTGCTGAGAACGGCTCCTGCGAGACTCCTTCCTCGCACCCACCGCCGCGGGAATCCCCTGCCGCGAGCACGACCGCGCGGCCGTGTGCCACTGCTCTGTGAGCAGTGCGGCCATCTTGAGCAATTCCCGCACCCGCTCTCCAATCCCACCATAATCCCCCAATCCCGCGCAGCCCACTTGCCGCGCGCCTCGCGCGCATGAACAGTATTTCATGGCACGCCGGGTCCGCCTTGCCAGCTCACGCCAGGCCCCCCCGGTCATTCGTGCGGGTCGCCGACAATGCTCACGTGCATGACCAGGATGCTCGCCGGCACCCCCGAGCTCGCTATTCGCAACTCGCTATTCGCAACTCGCCAAGATTGCCAACCGTACGCGCGCTCGCCCCTCCGTGCCTCCTTCGCCCTCCCTCCTCGGTCGGCCTCAGCTTCGTGCCTCCGTGCCTTCCGAAGGAAGATTGCCCACCCTGCGGACGCTCCCAGCTTGTCCAATGCCATTCGGGACAGCCACTATTTTCCGCCACTACGCCGGCCGGTACGGAGCCCGGCCGCTACCGGCCACGCGGGCCGCTACCGGCCACGCGGGGCGCTACCGGCTGCGGACGTCGAAGACGTCGCGCAGACCGTCGCCGAGGAAGTTGAGCGCCAGGAGCGTGAGAGAGAGTGCGCCGCAGGGGAAGACCACCAGCCACCAGTCAAACCGAATCGGGTTCATCAGCCGCACGCCATCGGCGGCGAGGGAACCCCAGGTCGCCTGCGGCGGCTGGATGCCGACGCCGAGGAAGCTGAGGAAGGACTCTTGGAGGATGGCCTGCGGCACGGTGAGCGTGGCAAAGACGATGATCGGCCCGGCGAGATTCGGCAGCAGGTGGCGCAGCAAGATCCGCCAGGTGGGGATGCCGAGCGCGCGGGCGGCTTCGATGAACGCCTGTTCGCGGAGGGAAAGCACCTGGCCGCGGATCACGCGGGCCATCGTGAGCCAGCTCACGCCGCCGATCGCGAGCGTGAGGACGACCAGGCGGGCGATTTCGCGGCTGAAGATGTGCGCCTGTTCGAGCGCATCGCCGACCGAGACGGTGAAGAGCATTACGAGCAGCAGCGTTGGCAGGGCATAGAGCACGTCGACGATGCGCATCATGAAGGCGTCGCAGCGGCCGCCGACGTAGCCGGCGACGGCGCCGTAGGCCGTGCCGAGCACGATGGCCATGGCGGCGGACAGCAGCCCGAGGCTGAGCGAGAGCGCACCGCCATAGAGGGTCCGCCAGAGCAGGCTGCGGCCCATTTCGTCGGTGCCGAGCGGGTACGTGAGTGATGGGGCCTGCCGCGTTTGGTCGAGATGCTGCGCACGCATCGCGGACGTGGACCAGCGCAGCGTGCCGAGGCACAGCAGCAGCAGCAGGGCGAGCAGTGCGGCGCTGAGCCCCGCGCGGCGACTCCGGCGCAGGCGGTGCCAGAGGGAAACGTGCGGCGTGCTCATGCCTGCGTAGCTCCAACACGAATCCGCGGATCGACGACGCCATACAGGAGGTCAACGAGCAAGTTGAAGCCGGCGAGGAAGACGGAGTAGACGAGGACGGTGGCGAGAATCAGGCTGCGGTCGCGGTTATTGAGCGCTTCGACGACGTGTGTGCCCATGCCGGGGATCATGAAGATCTTCTCGACGACGAAGGAGCCGGTGAAGATGGCGGCGGCGGCGGGTCCGAGGTAGCTGAGCACCGGCAACAGCGCGTTGCGCAGCGCGTGGTCGAGCAGGACGCGCGTTTCGCTCAGGCCTTTCGCGCGGGCGGTGCGGATGTAGTCTTCGGCGTAGGCGTCGAGCAGCGCACTCCGCGTCAGGCGGGCGATGTACGCGGCGTAGGGCAGCGCGAGCGTCAGGGCGGGCAGCAGCGCTTGCGACGGCCGGCCCCAGCCACCGACCGGTACGGCTCCGAGCCAGAGGCCGACGACGATGACGAGCACCGCCCCGATCACGAACGTGGGCAGGGAGATGCCGATCAGGCAGAGGCCGAGCGAGAGGTGTTCGAGCCACCGGCCGCGGTAGGCGACGGCAAGGACGCCGCCGGTGAGGCCGAGCAGGATGGCGAGGCTGAGCGCGAGCACGCCGAGCTGGAGCGACACGGGGAGCGCCGCGCGCAGGATTTCGACGACGGTCCAGTCTTCGTACTGATGGGCGGGCAGGTCCTGGTCCCAGAGCAGTCGCTTGGGCCAGGTCCAGAAGTAGCGCTCGTACCAGGGCTGGTCGTAATTGTAGGCGGCCTTCTTCGCGGCCAGAACCTCTGGCGACAGCTCCCGGCTGCCGGTTTCGAGGCCCTCGCCCGGGGCGGCCATGATAAGGAGGACGGCGACGGCATAGATGATGAGGAGCAGGAAGGGGAACGTGAGCAAGCGGCGGAGGGCATAGTGGAGCATTGCCACGATTATCGCCCCACGGCGCAATCTTGGCGATGCGCACCGGTGCGGCGCGCCAAACCCACGGGCGTTGATAGGATCGCTATCGGGCCGTATCCTGTTGCTGTTACCCCGATCGGGCAGCCTGGAACCCAGAATGTCGCAGCTTAGCCCGGAACTATTGGCCATCCTCGCGTGCCCGGTCCCGGAGTGTCATGGGCCATTGGAACCGCGCGGCGAGCGGCTGGTTTGTACCCGCTGCGGGCTACAATACCGATGGGAAGAGCGCTGGCCGGTGCTGATCCCGGAGGAAGCCGAGCCGGCGGACGGCGCCGCGGGCCCGCAGCCGGATACGCGGACGGAGACCTAGGTGAAGCGCGGCAAGACACAGAACCGCGGTTTCGCGATCATCAGCGACATTCACGCCAACCTCGAGGCACTCGAGGCGGTGTTCGCGGACCTCGACGAACGCGGCGTCGAGGAGGCCGTGTGCCTGGGGGACATCGTCGGCTACGGAGCCAACCCGAAAGAGTGTCTCGATCTGGTTCGCGAGCGCTGCCGGCTGACAATGATGGGCAATCACGACCACGCCGTGCTCTTTGAGCCGACGAATTTCAACTTGCCGGCCGAGCGGGCGTGCTATTGGACGCGGAAGCAGCTCGAGGACGAGCCGGATGCGGAGCTGCGCAAGCTGCGCTGGAAGTTCCTGGGCGAGCTGCCGGTGCGGGTGCGCGAGCGGGACGTGCTGTTTCTGCACGCCAGCCCGCGGCGGCCGATGAACGAGTACATCTTTCCCGAGGATGTGTTCACCAACCCGCAGAAGGTGATCGCGAACTTCGAGCGACTGGACGGCCGCATCTGTTTCGTCGGACACACGCACCAGCCGGGCGTGTTCGTCGACGATCCGTACTTTGACCCGCCGCACGAACTCCCGGACTCGCCGTACTACGAGGTGGACAGCGAGCGGGCGATCATCAACGTGGGCAGCGTCGGTCAGCCGCGCGATCGCGACCCGCGGGCGGCGTATGTCATCGTGCATCGCCGGCCGGAGGCTATGGAAAGCGGGGCGGAGAGCCTGGCGGCGGTGGCCTTGTCGTGCTCGGTCGAGCAGGTCGAGTTTGTGCGGGTGGAATACGATATCGAGCGGGCGGTGAAGAAGATTCTAGCGGAGCCGGCGCTGGAAGACCTGCTGGGGACGCGGCTTTATGATGGCAGGTGACGCTGGCTAACGGTCACAATCCGCCGACGATATCATGTCCGGCGCCATGTATCGCTCGAAGCGCAGACGACCCCCGCCTCGCAGGCCACCAACCAAACGACCGTCACGTCTCAAGCCGTCCCTTCATATCAGTGAGATTCTGGCTTGGGCCGACGCGCATCATCGGCGAACCGGTCGCTGGCCCCAGATCGGCTCGGGGGAAGTCCGAGAGTCGCCGATCAATACTTGGTGCGCCGTAGATGGAGCGCTTCGCACAGGCTGGCGCGGCCTGCGCGGGGGATCCAGCCTGTTACGGTTTCTGACCAAGCACCGCGGCGTGCGTAATAGCCGCGCGCTGCCGCCGCTCACGGTGACACAAATCCTGGCCTGGGCCGATGCGTACCACCGGCGAACGGGAAAATGGCCCACGGTGGCCTCGGGCGCTATCCCGGAGGCCCCGGGCGAGACCTGGCCAAACGTCCGCGCAGCCTTGTTCCAGCATAGCCGCGGCACACCACCCGGCTTGACCCTGGCGCGCTTGCTGGCCCAATATCGCGGGCGACGCAATCATTATGCGCTGCCGCATCTCACGATCAAGCAGGTTCTCGCCTGGGCGGATGCTCATCACGAGCGCACGGGAAAATGGCCTCTGCACAAGTCCGGCCCGATTCCCGGGTCGGACGGCGAAAAGTGGTCTCACATTGAGGCGGCGCTAAGGGCGGGAGGCCGGGGTCTGCCGGCAGATATGTCGCTGGCGCGTCTGCTGGCAAAGTACCGCGGCGTGCGGAACCTCAGAACGGCGCCGCGACTGACTTTCCAGAAGATCCTCGCCTGGGCTGACGCACATTTTCGACGGACTGGACAATGGCCCACCGTCAAAGCCGTCGAAATCCCGGAGTCGTCGGGCGAGACCTGGACCGCCGTAAACGCTGCTCTGTGGGGCGGCGGGCGCGGGCTGCGCGGGGGCTCGTCCCTGATCAAATTGCTGGCCGCCCGCCGGGGCGTGCGGAATCACCTCGCGCTGCCGGTGCTTACCGTAAAGCAGATTCTGGCCTGGGCAGATGCCTATCACCAGCGCACGGGCGCATGGCCGACCGCGAAGTCCGGTCCGATTCCGAACTCGGACGGGCTGACCTGGTCGGCCGTGGTCGTGGCCATGGCAGGGGGTCACCGCGGCTGGTCGCCCGGCCATTCGCTCGCCCGGCTTCTCGTAGAACACCGCGGCAAGCGAAACATCCATGCATTGCCGCCCCTGACCATCAAGCAAATTCTCACCTGGGCCGATGCCCACCACCAACGCACGGGGAAGTGGCCCGGCGAGCACTCCGGCGCTATCCCCGAGGCCCCCGGCGAAAACTGGCTCGGCATACATCGCGCGCTCGCGAAAGGCCAGCGGGGGCTCCGGACGGCGTTATCTCTGGGGCAGCTTCTCATTCGACACCGACGCAAGCCGGCGCGGCCGCCGCTGCGCGTCACCCAGGTGCTCGCCTGGGCGGATGCACACAAGAAGCGCACGGGACGCTGGCCGAGTTCGGGTTCGGGACGCATCCCGGAGGCGCCGCACGAAGTCTGGGGCACCGTCGACATGGCGCTGCGCATGGGGAGTCGCGGCCTTCCATCGGACTCTTCGATAGCCCGCTTATTAGCCGTCCGCCGCGGGGTGGTGGGCAAATTTTCGCGACCGCCCCTCACCGTGCAGAAAATCCTGGCCTGGGCGGATGCCCATCATGCTCGGACCGGAAAATGGCCCATCGCTCAGGCGGGCGTGATCCCGCAGGCGCCTGGCGAGAGCTGGCAAAACGTCCGCGCCGCTCTGTACTGCGGGGGTCGCGGCCTGCCGCGCGGCTCGCTGGCGGGCCTGTTGGCCCATTATCGTGGGCGCCGCAATCACCTCGCGCTGCCGCAGCTCACGGTTAAGCAGGTGCTCGCCTGGGCGGATGCTCATCAGCGGCGCACGAGGCAGTGGCCGCGGCACAATTCCGGCCCAATTCCCGGGTCAGACGGCGAAACTTGGTCCCGCATCGAGTCGGCGCTGTGGCAGGGAGGCCGCGGTCTGCCCGAGCGCCTGTCGCTGACGCGCCTCCTGGCGCGTTCCCTGGCGCCCAGGATCCGGGTCAACGCCATCGCGCCGGGCCTGGTATTGCCGTCCGAGTACGTTTCGGAAGAAGAATGGAAACGGCTGGTGGAGCGACTTCCGCTGAAGCGTCCCGCCTCGG
>JAGVEP010000218.1 GCA_020058145.1 Phycisphaerae bacterium
CCGGCACGGGGGCTGGACGCTGCACGATTGCGAGTTTCGCCGAGAACTGAGAGGCCCTGGGGTTGGGCTGGCCAAACGAATGCCGGGCAGCAACGGAGCAACCGCTCGCGGGGCGGTGCCGGCTCCGCGGCGGATTACGGTCGACCGCTGCGCTGACCACCACAGCCGAGCAATCGCTCGGCCGTCACGTGGGTGAGGTCCGGCGCGTGGCCGCTCACGCCCGGCAGAGCTGCCGCCGGGCCGACGCCAAAGACGGGTATGCCGGCGCGGCGGGCGCTTTCAACGCCGGCCGCAGAATCCTCGATGACCAGGCACTCGCCGGGCGACAGGGCGAGACGCTCCGCGATGCGCACATAGACTTCGGGGTCGGGTTTGCCGCGGGTCAGGTCGTTGCCGTCCAGGACCACCTCAAACCAGTCGCGCGCCGCGAGTCGTTCGAGGATCATGCGCGTATTTCGGCTGGAGGAGCCGACCGCCAAACGCACGCCCTGCCGGCGCAGCGCAGGGAGCAAGTTGAGGACGCCGGGCAGGACGTCCGCGGGTGTCAGGCGTGCTGCGAGTTCCAGGAAACGGGCCTGTTTGCGCTCGACGAGCGCCGCTTTCTGCTGCGGGGTGTACGTCCGCGGCGCGTTGGCGAGGACGATTTCTAGGCTGGCCGCGCGACTCAGCCCGAGCAGCCGCAGGTTGGTCAGGCGGTCGAACGGAATGCCCTCGGCGGCGGTCAACTCCTGCCAAGACTGGTAGTGCAACTCGTCCGTGCGGACGAGGACGCCGTCGAGATCGAAGATGACGCCGCGAGTGGGTGACACGGTGATGAAGTGATAAGGTGATCCGGGGGCGGACGCAACCGCGCGCTGCGCCGGCGCCGCGCGTTCACTTTCCCGCCCGACGAATTCCCGTATAATCCCGCGTTCCGCCGTCCGGAGCGACGTGGCACGCCGGTTGGACGCGGCGGGCAGTGCAGTTATGGACGACCTCGCCAAAATCCGCAACATCGGCATCGCCGCCCACATCGACGCGGGCAAGACCACGACCACCGAGCGCGTGCTCTACTACAGCGGCACGATCCACAAGATGGGGAACGTGGACGACGGTACGACGGTCACCGATTTCGACGTCGAGGAGCAGCAGCGCGGCATCACCATCTACAGCGCGGCGGTGTCGTTCGATTGGCGGGACTGCCGGGTCAATCTGATTGACACGCCCGGGCACGTCGATTTCACGGCCGAGGTCGAACGCAGCTTGCGCGTGCTCGACGGCGCGGTCGTCGTCTTCGACGCGAAAGAAGGTGTCGAGGCGCAGTCGGAGACCGTCTGGCGGCAGGCGGACAAGTACCGCGTACCGCGCATCTGCCTGCTCAACAAGATGGACAAGACGGGCGCGGATTTTCACCACGCCCTCGGCACGCTCCGCACGCGACTCGGCGCGAATCCCATCGCGATTCAGCTTCCGCTCGGCAGCGAAAGCTCGTTCCGCGGCTACATCGACCTCGTGCGGATGGAGGCTTGCGACTACAGCGGCAGCGACGACGGCCGCAAGTACGCGGTCGTCGAGATCCCGCCCGAGTTTGCGGAGCAGGCCCGCGAATTCCGGCACATTCTGGAGGAGAAGGCCGCGGATCTCGATGACCAACTGATGCTCAAGTACATCGAGAATCGACCGCTGGACGAGAGCGAGTTGCGGGCGGCTTTGCGCAAGGGCACGCTCGCCCGACAGTGTCAGCCCGTGCTGTGCGGCTCGGCGCTGCGGTACATGGGCGTGCAGGCGGTGCTGGACGCGGTGTGCGACTACCTGCCGTCGCCGCTCGATGTCCCGCCGATCGAGGGGCACGACCCGGAACACCCGAGCAAGAAGGTCACGCGGAAGTGCGATCCGGGGCAGCCGCTGGCGGCGCTCGTTTTCAAGATCGTCGCGGAGGCGCATGGTGACCTGCACTTTCTCCGCATCTACTCGGGCACGCTGAAGGCCGGCTCGCGCGTCGTGAACGTCGGCCGGCGGAAAAAGGACAACGTCCCGAAGCTCTTTCGTATGTTCGCCAAACGCCGTGAGTTGATCGAGGTCGCGCACGCCGGCGACATCGTGGCCGCGGTCGGGCTCAAGGAAGCGCAGACCGGCGACACGCTGTGTACCACGCACGGCGGGCAAATCCTGCTCGAACGCATCGAATTCCCGCAGACCGTCATCAGCATGGCCATCGAGCCGCGCTCGACCGCCGATCGCGACAAGCTGATCGCCGCGCTCGGCATGCTCGGCCGCAGCGATCCGACCTTCGAGTTCCGGACCGACCCCGAAACCGGGCAGACGCTCATTTCCGGCATGGGTGAACTGCACCTGGAGGTCAAGACGCACCTGCTCGAACGCGATTTTCGCGTCCCGGTCAAGGCGTTCAAGCCGCGCGTCGCGTACCGCGAGACCATCACGCGTGCGGCGGAAGCCGAAGGGCGGTTGATTCGACAGACCGGGGGCCGTGGGCAGTTCGCAGTGGTCAAGCTGCGCGTTGCACCCTTCGCGCCGCAGGCGGGTGAGGAGTCGTTCCGGTTCGCAAGCCGGCTGCCGGCGGGCAAGATCCGGCCTCAGTTTCTGCCGGCGCTCGAACAGGGGGTGCGCGACGCCGGCCGCAGCGGCGGGCTCGGCGGATATCCGCTGATCAACGTCCAGGCCACGCTGCTGGACGCCGAGGAGAGCGCCGAGGATTCGACCGACATGGCGTTTGAAGGCGCCGGGGCAATCGCGTTCCAGCGGGCCATCGAACAGGCCGGTCCGGTGTTGCTCGAACCGATCATGAAGGTCGAAGTGGTCACCCCCGAGGAATATTACGGGGCGATCAACGGCGATTTGATGGCCCGCCGCGCAACGATCACCGCCACCGGGACGCGTGGGCACAACCACGTCATCACCGCGGAAGCGCCGCTGGCGTCCATGTTCGGCTACGCGACGCAGGTGCGTTCGCTATCGCAAGGCCGCGCGTCCTACTCGATGGAGCCGTGCCGGTACGAACGCATGCCGGACAACCTCGCCCAACAGGTGCTGGGGGTGATGTAACGCTCAGGTCCCGCCGCGGTGGTTAGAGCCGCGAGCGCCAGGGGCGGTCGAAATACCTGCTGCGCCGTGTCGGGGTTGGGGTCCGGCGGCTGGCCCGTGGTCGGGCGTAGAACACTGGGGACACAATTTTTTCACAACATTCCGAAAGCGCGCCGCATCTTTCTCACTTCTATGGGTGCTGCGGGTCGACAATGGGCCGGCCCGAGCAGGCACGCGAATCTCGGAAAAAGGAGAACTTCCATGACGGCGGCGAGTGTGGCATCACGAGTTTCTGGTCCGCGGCCCGAGGTGTTCGCGCTGTTGACGCGCGTCACACCGCACTTTCGCAGATGGTGCGCGGCTGCGTACGCCGCGCGAGAAAGCAACCCCAGGAAAACATTGCAGACATATAGGAGTACACACATGATTAGGACAGCGACGATGAGGAGTGCCTATATGCATGTGGTAGTCGCGGTGACCTCTTGCGTCCTGCTGCCTGCGGTCCCGGCCATGGCGGACGTCATTTACGACGAAGTCGGCGGCTTGACGCCTGGCGACAGGTACGGGGGACACGTGGAGCCCCAAGGTGGCGGGGATAATATCCCGTTGGCCGACGGCATTGTGGGCGCCGATCGCAAGTACGTGTACGTGAAGCCGGGTGTCGCGATTGAGAAGATCGTCGTTAAGAAGTTGCCGCCGCTGCCGCCGCCGGAGCCGGTGAAGAAGGCCGAACTGGGCACCTCGAACGGCAGCGACCTGTGGGGGTATCTGCAAGTCGGGAATCGGTGGGCTCTCTTTGCCAAGCCAGGCGATGAATTTGCGGTCTGGACGGGTATCTCGGCGGATCAGTACAACTTGTCCCTGCCCTTGAACGTCGGCGACACCTTCTTCTTCTCGCTGGGCCACAACCCTGCCATACCGGGCGTGGGCGTCTGGCACCAAGACAACACGCCGTTTACGGGTTTGGCTTACGTCTTCGGTCATGATACCGTGATTGTGCCAGAACCGTCCTCGGTTCTGCTGCTGGCCGCCGGCGGAATTGCCACGCTTGTCCGACGACGTGTCTGACCGGCAGACAGAAAACGGGACAGGTTCGCTCTTGACTTCTCGAAACCCGGTTTGTCCCTGCCCCACCCGCCCTCGCGTCGGTCCTCCGCGCGGGGGCGGGTTGTATCTACTTCGTCGCCGCGTCGCACTTCACTTGACGAAGATATCCCGCAGCCACTGGATCGTCGCCTGCCGGCCTAACTCGCCGATGGCCTGCGTAAGCGGAATGTCCTTGGGGCAGACCTTGACGCAATTCTGAGCATTGCCGCAATCCGCAAGGCCGCCTTTTTCCATCAACGCGTGCAGGCGCTCCTCTTTGAAGAAGCCGCCGGTGGGGTGCGAGTTGTGCAGCGCCGTCTGACCGAGCGGTGCCGGGCCGATGAAGGCCGACGCGTCGTGATATTGCGGGCAGACCTCCATGCAGCAGCCGCAGGTCATGCACCGCGAGAAAGCGTAGCGCAAGGCCTGGTCGGCGGGCGCAATCCGCGGGGCGTGCTGATGAATGTCCTGCGAACCGTCGAGCGGCACCCACGCCTTGACCTTTTTCAGCGCGTCGAACATCTTCTGCCGATCGACGTGCAGGTCGCGCACGATGGGGAATTTCACCAGTGGCTCGAGCACAATCGGTTGGGCGAGGTCGTCGACGAGCGCGGCGCAGGCCTGCCGGGGGGTGCCGTTGACGATCATCGTACACGCGCCGCAGACCTCTTCCATGCAGTTGGATTCCCAGACCACCGGCGCGACGCGCTCGCCGCGCAAATTGATCGGGTGCTCCCGCAGATACAGCAGCGCCGAAATCACATTGTGCTGCGGCGCGTACGGCAGCTTGAATTCTTCCCAGTACGGCGACGAAGCCGGGCCGTCCTGACGCTTGATCCGAAGGTGGATCGTTTTCTCCATGTCGCGTATTCCTCGAAAAAAGCCGTCAGCCGTCAGCAGACAGCTTTCAGCGGTAGTCCCGCGGCGTCTCCGGCGCCATGACGGACACTTCGACCGGCCAATACTCCACTTTGGGACCGTCCGATGTATGGGTCGCGATCGAGTGCTTGAGCCATTTCTCGTTGTTCGTTTTCCAGGTCGCCTTGTACGCCTCGTATTCGGGGTCGCCGGCGAACTTGCCCTCCGGCTGCTTCAACTCGAACTCGGCCTTGTAATGCGAGCCGCGGCACTCGTCGCGCAGCCGGGCACACTTCGTCACGACCTCCGCCATCACGAGCATATCCTGGAGTTGACGGGCCCACGGCAAGGTCTGATTGGTCCAGCCGGACTTGTCGTCGAGCGCGATCTTGCGCGCCCGCTCCTTCAACGTGCCAATCTCGGCCAGGGCGTTGTCGAGCCCCTTGTTTTCGCGTTCGACGAACACATGCTCGGACATGACCTCGCCGAGCTTGTGATGCAGCGTGCTCGCGTTCTCCCCGCCCGTGCGGGTGAGCAACGCCTGGTTGATTTCTTCCTGGCGTTTCTTCTCGGCGTCGTACGCGCTCTGCGGCAGCTTGTCGCTGCTCGATTTGAGACTCTTGAGATACGCCGCCGTCGCGTCGCCGGCCACCCGCCCGCTGTACGAAGCGCTGAGCAGCGAATTGGCCCCCAGCCGGTTCGCGCCGTGGTAGGCGAAGTCGCACTCGCCGCAAGCGTAAAGCCCGGGGATGGTCGTCGCGTGATTCTTGGGGTGTGCGCGCACGATGCCGCCGGTCTGGGCGTCCTTTTCATAGCCGACCCATAGCCCGCCCATGGTGTAGTGCATGGCGGGGAAGATTTCCATCGGATTGACGTAAGGGTCCTGGCCCGCGAAGGTCTCGTACATCTCGAGAATGCCGCCAAGACGAGCTTCGAGAAAGGCCCGTGGCTTGTGGGTCAGGTCGAGATACACCACTTCCTGCCCGCGGACGCCCAGGCCCATGTGCCGCGTGGCCCGCACAATCGCCCGCGACGCCACATCGCGCGGCACGGTGTTGCCGTAGGTCGGATACCACTCTTCAAGGAAGTAGAAGCGCTCGTCTTCGGGGACGCTCTTCGCAGCGCGCTGGTCGCCCGCTTTTCGCGGCACCCAGATGCGGCCGCCCTCGCCGCGGCAGGCCTCGGACATCAGCCGCAGCTTGTCGTGCCCCTTCATCGCGGTGGGGTGAAACTGCGAGAACTCGGCGTTGCCGAACTTGGCGCCCTGCTGATACGCGCGGGCCGTGGCGGCGCCCGTGCAACTGCTCGACATCGTCGAGCGCCCCCAAATCAGACCCGCCCCGCCGGTTGCGAGAATGACGGCGTCGGCGCGAAAGGCCTGCACCTGCATCGTCTTGAGGTTCAGGGCCGTGATCCCGCGACACACGCCGGCGTCGTCGAGAACCAGGGACAAAAACTCCCAATACTCGTATTTCGTCACGCCCGCCTGGTCTTCTTTGGCTCGAATCTGCTCGTCGATCGAGTAGAGGAGCTGGGCGCCGGTCGTGGCCCCCGCAAAGCACGTCCGGCGGTTCTTCACGCCGCCAAACAGCCGCTGGTCCATGATGCCTTCGGGCGTACGGCTGAACGTGACGCCCATGCGGTCATAGGTGCGGATGAGGCCGGGGGCGTCCTCGCACATCGTCTTGATCGGCGGCTGATCGCCGAGGTAGTCGCCGCCCTTGATGGTGTCGATGATGTGTTGCTGAATCGAGTCGCGCTGGCCCTTGATGTCGAGGACGGCATTAAGGCCGCCCTGGGCACAGCACGAGTGCGACCGCTTGACCGGAAACAGCGAGAACAGATCGACCGGGTAGCCGGCTTCGACCAGCCGCAGCGCGGCCCACAGACCGCCCAGCCCGCCGCCGATCACGACAACACGTTGTTTAGCCATAGGAGTATTCAGAGTTCGGGGTTCAAGGTTCAGAGTTCGAGGATAGGCAGTGTGCGGCGACGGCTCCTCCGGCCGCAGGCTGCAACGCCTTGGTCACGGTGCCCAGGGCATACAGGGAGGTCACGCCCCAGACCATCAGGACCACGCCCAACGCGCCGACCGCAACCGAGAGCGTGCGACGCGGCTCGACGCCGATCACGACGCCCCAGGTGATGCAGAACGTCACGATGCCGTTGCAGAAGTGGAACACCGCCGCGGTCAGGCCGACGGCATAGAACACCATCCACAGCCACGTCGGCAGCCAGAGGTCCAGGAAGCCCTGCTGCGTGAGGCTGAAGAAGTTTGGCGCCGCCGCGAAATGCTCGCCGCCGAACCAGTGCGCAAATCGAAAGTGCGCCAAGTGAACGGCGACAAAAACGAGCGTGATCCAAGCCGTGACGCGCTGGAGTGTGTACCGCCAGTTGTCCATGTAGGGGTATTGGAACGCGTTCAGCTTGCCTTGCCAGGCGATCAGGATGCCAAAGAGGGCGTGGAACGCGATCGGGACGAAGATGAACAGCACCTCGATCGGGAGCAGCCAGGGCAGGTCCTGAATCCACTTGACGTGCGTGTCGAAGCGGTCCGGGCCCAGGAACGCGGTCGAGTTCGTCAGCAGGTGATTAATGAGAAACGCGCCGATCGGGACGATGCCCGAGAGCGAGTGCAGCCGCCGCAGGAGAAAGTGATGGCGGTCGAGCAGACCGGGCACAGCATCAGACACGTCGATCCTCGCGACCCCCCGCAGTATGACCGATCTCGATATTCATGTTTAGGGCGGAATTATAAAGCGCGCGGCGGCCGGCACAACGGCACCACCGGGAGTGCTTGCGGGGTGCGTGACACTTCGGGCGGGGCAGTCCATCCGAGCCCCGAGCGCGAGCGAGCGGGAAACGAGCCCCGAGCGCCAGCGAGCGGGCCGCGC
>JAGVEP010000015.1 GCA_020058145.1 Phycisphaerae bacterium
GGCGTGAGCGCGATCCCGGCGGCCTGCGCCCATTCCGCGACCAGCAAACAGACGGCCCCGGCGGATTCGTCGAGCAGCCGCAGGTCGCCGGGGCGCGTGGCGATGGGGTCGCGGGTGGGATGGTGATCGATGACCAGCGTTCGCGGTGCCCGCGGCAGAAATCCGGCGATGGGCTCGAGCTGGGAGACCGCACAGGTATCGAGAATGACCAGCGCGTCGCAGGTTGCAGTCAGATCGTCGTGCTCACGATTCCAGTCGTGCCACGGCGCGAGTGGCTCAAGCCAGGTGTAACGCGCCGGGAAGGGATCGAAGAGCGCTGGATGGGGATCAATGCCCAGTTCGCGCAGCAGAAGCGTTGCGGCGGCGAGCGCGCCGAGCGCATCTCCGTCGGGGCGACGATGCGTTACCAGCAGCGGCCGGCGGCAGTCCGCGAGCCACGTCCTGGCGGCGACGTAGTCGTGTGCGAGCGTCATGGCCGGGATTGTAGCGGCGAATGCCCGAGTCGTTGCCAATGAAGTGGCTATCGTCGTGTCTCGTAAGTTCGTTCCATAATTCGGCACCCTCGAGTTCGCGGTACCGTCGCCCCTCCGGGGCGAATTATGCCTTTGGACGTCCTCCGGGGGCTGCGCCCCCGGCTACTGACCGCGGCCCCTCCGGGGCCAAAGCCGCCGGACTTATTCAACGGATTCATGAAACACGACACTGGCGCTGTGGCAGATGCCGCAGTGGGTGATGGCGATTTCAATGTCAAAAGGCCCAAGCGGGGCGGGGTCGCAACTGAACGGCGTCAGCTCGGACCCCGCCTCGTGGGCGGCATGGCCATGAATCGCCATTGGGGCTTACTTGTTGGGCTTTTCGGTCGGCTTCGCGTCCGTCTTGCCGGGCTCGGCCTTCTGAGGCTCGGGCTTGGCCGGTTCGACCTTCTTTAGCTCTGCCTTGGGCTCGGCCTTCTTGGTTTCGATTTTCTTGGCATCGGTCTTGGCATCGGTCTTGGCATCGGCCTTGGCGTCGGGCTTCTTGTCGGCCATGCACTGCTTCTGGCAGGTCTTTGGATCACAGATCTTCGGGTTGCAGCCCGTCTGAGCGCCCCTACAGCAGTCGTTCGGGCATTAGCCCTTCTTCATGACGGCGGTCCACTCTTTGCCCTTCTCGCCGCCGGTGACCTTCATCTGGCTGCCGCAGGCGGTGAGTTCGGCGGTGTACTTGACCTCCTTGCCCTCAGCGGGCTTGAAGGTGAGGGCCTTGGTGCCCTGGTCGTACGTGTAGGTGCCGTTCTCCATCTTGCACTTCCCGCCCATCTGCGAGCAGGACTGGTAGGTCCCGTCCTCCATCAGGCAGACGGCCTGGATTGGGCAGTGGGCCTTGGCGGACTCGGGCGTGACGGACTGCATGGTCCACTTGCCGTTGACGCCGCAGCCGGTGAGTGCGACCAGGACGGCGGACAGGAACAGACCCTTTACCACGTTGCGCATGTTGGTCTCCATAAACTGTTGGACGATCCCAGACCTATTTCACAGGACACAGGCCGGTATTATCTCTGATCGGACGTGGAGTGCAAGATGCTGGGGGTTGGGCGCTGCTCCCGCTCGCGGCGGCCTGTGCCGCGCACAAGCTGCGCGGCATCAACTGGTTCGCCGGCGGGGACGGGGCCGGCCGCGGGTGCTGGAAGCACGTTCTTTGGGCGAGTGGGGCGAGGTATCGGGGATCTCGCGGGCTTCCATATCGAACTCGGCATCGATCGGCACGAGGTCGTGGCCGGGGTAGTGACGTTCGAGGGCCATGCGATGGGCGGTGACGTAGTAGTAGCCGAGGTTATTCCAGTCGAAGTGGTTCGCGAGGCCCTCGACGCGGTTGCGCAGCGCGATGCGGTCGCGGCGGGACATGCGGGTGAGGGCGTAGAGCCACTCGACGACCTGCCCGATGGTGGCCTGCAAGCTGGTATTCCGGCGGCGGGCGACGAACAGGCCGCTCGAATCGTGCTCCGGGAAGCGTTGCATGACGTAGTCGCCGAACCCGCTCAGGTCGCTCGTGACGGCGGGGATGCCGCGGACGAGACACTCGAGCGGCGTGTAGCCCCAGGGCTCGTAGTAGGAGGGGAAGACGCCGACATGGCAGCCACGGATGAACTGATCGTAGTCCATGCCGAGCAGGGGGCTGGTTACCGACATGAACTCCGGATGAAAGACGACCTTGACGCGATCATCGGGGTGGTTGAACAGCTTGCGGTGGCGGAGGTGGCTGAGGATGGGGTCGCCGTGGTCGTCGATCAGGTCGTGCGTGACGATGGTCGGCAGGCCGGCGGAGCGTGACGCCTGCATGAGGCGCTTGAGCCGGACGGTGGCGTGTTCGTCGAGCAACTCGTCGGCCGTGGGGATGCGTCCGCTGGCGACGGTGTAGAAGAGGCGTTGCCCCATTTCCTCGTGGATGGTCTCGCAGGTGTCGCGCAGCTCGTTGAACATCGCCTGGCGGTTGAGCGTCTCGACGTTGAGGGCGCGGTGCGGGGCGCGTGTGACAATGAAGGCGACGACGGTGGCGGTGGCGTTGTCGGCCTTCATCCGCCGATTCAACTCGTAGAGGGCCTCGATGAACACGTCGAGGCCCTTGTTGCGGAACTCGTAGCGTCCGGCGGTGAAGACGTAGAGCGTCCGGTCCAGATCGAACGAATAGCTGGGGAAGAAATGCCCCATCACAAACTCGTGGATGATCTGCTTGCTGGCGCGGTGCAGAACCTGGAACTCGTGCGGAGCGGCGAAACGCTCGACGTTCAGACCGTTGGGCACGATGAGGTCGGGTTTGCGGCCCAGGAACTGCTTCGCCTCCAGGCCGGTAATGTGCGAGACGGTGGTGAAGATGTCGGCACACACCGCCGCGGCACCCTCCAGCGCGTGACGATGAGCAAAGCCGTGACGGGCCGCGACGGCGCCGGCGTCGATGCTCTCCAGGTGGTCGTAGAGGTTGTCGTTGGCCGAGCAGAGGTTGCGGCCCACCAGGGTCGCGTGCGTGGTAAAGACCGTCGCGATCGACGCGCGGCGGTGGCGGAGCATCGGCAGCGCGGACCCGCCCTGCCATTCGTGGAAGTGCGCCAGAATCGCGGTGCGCGGCGCGCGGTGCTGCAACGCGGTCAGGAATTCCGTGACGACGCTGCCAAAGCCGACGATTTCATCGAACTCGACGTCGCCGGAGGGTGAGGCGATGCCGTTGTCCTTCCAAAGGTGGTACTTGATCTCGGCGAGCCGGGGGCTGACGGCGCTGGTATCGACGAGCAGGACTTGTGGGCGGCCCGTCACGAGCCAGCGGCCGAAATAGAGGCGCAGGCCGGTGGCCTTGAGGTCTGCGAGCGCCGCGGCCAGGAAACTGGGCGGTGCTTGCGGTTCCAGCTCGATGTTGGCCGAGGCTTCGCGGTAGGGTCCGATAAGGCAGTAGGCGTCGCCCCAGCGCCGCACGGTGGACACAGCCTTGGAGCGCAGGACGGTGTAGATGCCGCCGACCTGCGAGCAGGCCTCCCACGATACTTCGAACAACAACGCACCGGGAGCCTGAGGTGGTACGAAACCGGCCTGATCGGGGGCGCGCTCGGACGTGGAGTGATTTGGTTTCGATTCCGGCGGCGAATTCATGTCGTGCTCACGTTGTCACGGGTTTTGGGCCGGGTCCGCGTTCCAGGCGATAATGTAGCCGGATTGGCGGATGGGAGGCAGGGGGGCCAGGACAGCCGAGCGAGCGGCGTCAGCAAAAACGCGGGGGGAGACTAAAAGCCTATCCCACAACTTGATGTGGCACCGGCATCTTGCCGGTGAAACCACAGGCTGGAAGCCTGTGCCACAAGTGGAGAATAATCCGCCCCCCGGGTGGTAGCGATGTGGCACCGGCATCTTGCCGGTGAAACCACAGGCTGGA
>JAGVEP010000018.1 GCA_020058145.1 Phycisphaerae bacterium
ACCATCGGTAAGCCGTATGCGGGAAATCCGCACGTACGGTTTGAACGGGGACCTCAGGAAACGGAGCCGGCGCGCCACCGCGCCTGAGGTCTACCAATGTCGAACACGGGCCGCCCCTTGCGGCCGCCCCGGCGCATTTTGCTCATCAAACCCAGCTCGCTGGGCGACATCGTACACGCGCTGCCGGTGCTCGCCGGGCTGCGCGACGCCTATCCGGACGCCCACATCGCCTGGCTGGTTGGCAGCTCGTTTGCACCGCTGCTGGCGGACCACCCCTTGCTCGATGAAGTCATAACCTTCGATCGACACGGCTACGGGAAGATGCTGAAAAACTGGCGAAGTCTGGCGGAATTCGCCCATTTTTGCGTTGGGCTGCGCCGCCGGCGATTTGACCTTGTGATCGACCTCCAGGGGCTGTTTCGCAGCGGGTTCTTCGCGCTTGTCACTGGGGCCAGGCAACGGATCGGCTTCGCCGAGGCCCGCGAGTTGGCACCCTTGTTGTATTCGCGCCGGGTGAGGGGCACAATCTCGCGTGAATCAACCCGCCTCTTTAGGAGTGCTTCGACCCTCCCCCAGCCCCTCCCTGAAAGGGAGGGGGGTTTGGATTCACACGCCGTCGAGCGAAACCTGACACTGGCCGGGGCCCTGGGCCTGCCCGTGGAGCCGGCCTTGTTCCCCCTGGGGTTGCGCGCCGACGAGCTCGCCACGGCACGCGCAAGACTGGCGCAGGCCGCCGGCGAGCCGCTGACCGAATTCGTTGCCGTGCTGCCGGGCACACGCTGGGAAAGCAAGCGTTGGCCGGCAGAGCGGCTCGCGGAGTTGATCGACCGGCTGCACGCGGACGGCTTGCCGCGCTGCGTTTTGCTCGGCGCACCGGATGAACGCTCTTTTTCCGATCCGGTGCGTGCCGCCGCCCACACGCCCACCGTCGATCTCGTCGGGCGCACCTCCTTGCGCGAGCTGACGGCGTTGCTCGCGCTGGCGTCGCTCGTGATTTGTCACGACTCCGGGCCGATGCACATCGCGGCGGCGCTGCACAAGCCGCTGGTGGCCATTTTCGGTCCCACGAACCCGGTCCGAACGGGGCCGTATTCCGATTCCGCCCGCGTGGTCGCGCTCCCGCTGGAGTGTGCGCCCTGCTACCGGCGGAGGTGCCTGCTGGGACACCACAACTGCATGCAGTCCCTCCAGGTGGATACGGTCGCGCAGCAAGTGCGCGAGGTGTGGGCCACGCGCATGACTCGCGCCACGTGCCGCACCCTGTAGGTTGAACTCGCGGGCGTCCTCCAACTCAAGCACACCCGATCAACAGCCGACCCGATAAGTAAGACGGACACGATCGGCCCTACCCAGCCGGTCTGTGGGCCTCTTGGAGCCCCGACCATGCCCTCTTGCTGCGCTCGTTTGCGTCTCGCCGTCCCCGGCGCACTCCTGCTCGTGCTGGCGACTGGCTGTCGCCCCGAGTTCCGCCCCTGGTGGCTCGGCGGTACGGAAGGGAAAACCGACGCCGCCAGCAACGTGTTCGCCGCGCTCACCGGACAGGCGTTTACCGAAGTGCTGATCGAGGGACGCACGTTCAACCAGGGACGCGTCGTCACGACCGTCACCCACCGCACGCTCGACATGGCCCGGGCGCCCGTCCTGCTCGACTTCAACGCCGACGGCAAAGTCGATCCGGTGGTCGCCTACGCCGTCAACGAGCGCGGCGTCCTCGAAATTCTGCTCAGCTACGGACCGCCGGGGACTGTGGAGTACGCGAGCCTGACCCTGGATGGCGGCGAGAACATCTGGCGCGCCCTGTCGGACGTCGCGGCCGGCGACATCGACGGCGACGGCAACCTGGACATCGCCGCGGCGACCGGCGACGGCGTGGTCTACCTGCACCATCCCCCGAGCGCCGACCGCACGCACGTCTTGAACGAATGGGGTGCCGCCAGCGGCGCCCAGGAACTTGTCAGCGGCACGACCGACAGCATTTCGAACGACGAACTCGACGCCTTGCTCATCGAAGCCCTCGGCCCCGGTGGCGATGTGACCAATTACGTCGTCACGGTCGAGCAGGGCTACATGAGCGTCGAAATCGGCGACTTCGACAACGACGGATACAGCGACATTGCGGCGTCACGGCAGTTGCGCGTCACCATGACGCCCAAGCCAAACCTGCCGCTGAAACCGATCGAAATCGTCGCGGGCTCGATCCAGTTGCTGCTGAACCCCCGGCGGGCCACGACCGGCGAATACTGGACCGGCGTGTTGATCGGCCAGCACGAACGACACCTGATCCTCGACCGCGAAGGCGCCCGTGACCTGCGGGCCTACGACGTGGACGGCGACGGTGACCTCGACCTGATCTCGATTGCCTCCGACGACAACAACGCGCAGGTCGCGTGGTTCGAGAACCCCGGCGGGCCGGGTCCCGTCGATCCGGGCACAGCCTGGATTCAGCACCGCATCGGGAGCGTGCGCGGAGCCTACAGCATCGACGTGGCGGACGTAACCGGGGACGGGCGCGCCGACGTCATCGCCACGAGTCCGACGCAAATGCAGCTCGTGCTATTCGTGCAACCCGAGTCGGTCAAGGACCGCGGCTACGACTGGTTCACCGCGCCGCTCGTCAGTTTCGTGTCCTACGAACCACGGGCGGTCAAGGCCGTCGACGTGGACAACGACGGTGCTTTCGAGCTGGTGGTTGGCGGTACGCAAGGCGCGCTGCGCTATTTTGTGGCGCCGCCGGTACCGACGGACGAGTGGAGCGGGCAGGACATCCTGACTCTCGATCCGCCGGGCACGGTCGGTCTGCTCGGCTATGGCGACCTCGACGGCGATGGGGACGTCGACCTCGTCACGGTCATTGAAGCCGAGAGCGAGGATACCCAAGGCGACCGCGTAAGCTGGATTCGCAACGAACTGCTGCCGTGATTGTCAGAAGCGCAGGTAACCGGGCAACACGGCAGGTTTTCCGGGAATCGGCCGGAGTTTTTCGATGAACGCAAGATGCCTTAAATGTGGACTTGGTCTGGCGGCGTGGCTGGTACTGGCTCTTCCACTGGCGGCACCGGTCGCCGGCCAGGATACCAGTAACCTGGTGTTGCGCTATCGCCTCATCGAGTTGCCGGCCGAAGGCGGCGGGCAAAGCCGGGCGTATTCCCTGAACAACACCGGCCAGGTCGTCGGCTGGATCGAGACCGAGGACACGCGCCACCCCGCCCACTGGCACAACCGCGTGACCACCGACCTGCACGGCGTCGTGCATTTCGTGCTGCTGCACCCATACCCGGAGTACTGGCTGTACGATCAGAACTACGGCGAAGCCTATCATATCTCAGATGCGGACCAGATCGTCGGCACGGCCCGCACGACGATCAAGCCCACTGGCGATGAGATCATCGTCACCCACGCGTTTGTGCTGCGGCCCGCCGTGCTGACCGACTTGGCCACGCCCTACCCCGGCGATGCGCTGACCAACCTCGGCACGTTTGGCGGGCTCGATAGCGCCGCGGTCAGCATCAGCAATCGCAGCCACGTCGTCGGCTGGGCCGACCGGGGCGACCGCACGACGCGGGCCTTCCTCGTGGTCCCGAAAAATGGGCAGTTCTTCGTGGACGAAGACAGCGATGGCGTCAACGACCTGATGGAGGACCTCGGCGTGCTGTCGGCGTTCGCCGACCCGGTCAGCAGCGCCACCGCCGTCAACGACAATGGCCAGGTCACCGGCTATGCCTACACGGTCACGTCGGCCGGCAAAACTGCGTACCGCGCTTTCCTCATCAACCCGGTCGATACGGACAGCGACGGCGTCGTGGACACTTGGTTCACCGGCACCAGCGGCGTCAACAACCTGATGCTCGACGCCGGCACCCTGGGCGGGCTCAATAGCTGGGGCCGCGACATCAGCAACAACGGGGAAATCGTCGGCGAGACCGATTACGACCACCCCAGCGGCGCGCACTACACCCACGGTTTCTACTACAAGGACGGCCCGATGGCCGACCTCGGCACCTTGCAGACGGACCATTCCACCGGTTTCAGCGCCGCGTCGGCGATCAACAACAAGGGCGTCATCGTCGGCTGGGCCGAGAACGACAACAGCGACCGCCGGGCGTTTGTGTATTCCAACGGCACCATGCAGGACCTCAACGACCTTCTGTACCTCGTCGATAACGAAGGCTTCGCGGTCGTTTCAACGATCGACCTGACCGAGGCCCGCGACATCAACGACGACGGCGTGATCGTCGGCTGGGGCACGATCCACGGCACCAACGGGACGCAGACGCGCGGCTTTTTGCTCAATCCCGTGCTCGTGGACCCGCAGCAGCTTGCCGCGCTCGACCCGAACAACCCTGACGCCACCGCCCCGCCGGCCCCGCCGACGCCCGCGACTCTCGGAACCAACTACAGCAGCGAGTTCACCTACGGATCGCAGAATGCGAACACGCCCGATGACGCGAACCAGCCGGCCGCTGCCGACAACACGACCACACCGGCGCCGCTGACGTTCTGCGCACCAACGTCATTGTCGTTTATACCCCTCACGCTGGCTGGCCTGATCTGGATGTCGGCCCGCAATCGGCGCCATGCACAACGCCGCTGAGTCAGAACCGCGCGCCCCAACGATCAGCCCCGCCCCCCAAGCGCTCCCGCCGTGCCTGCCAGGCGAGCACCGCCCCAGAGAGGGCGAGCACGCCGGCCGCGGTGCACGGCACCGGCAGGATCGAATCTTGGCTCTCGGCTTGTTCTGGGATACCCCCGAAGAGTGAAAAGGCCTGCGGGCAGGCGGCACCGTACGGGTCGCTGTCGTTCCCTGTCGCTGTGGGTGTCCCCAAAGCGACCGCCAGGCATGTGCCCAGCCACAGAAGAATGAGGACGCGTCCACGCACGGCGCACACCTCGCCCAAAACGGCCACGCCCCGGCCGGCGACACCAACTCCGTGTCGACCGCCCAGCAGCGCTCGATGTTCCAATAGCAGAATTCCAATCGCCGGCGGGTTCTGCAAGCGGCGGGCCGTTTTTTCCCAGTTAAAAGCCCGTCCCACAAATTGTGGCCCAGGCTTCCAGCCTGTGGTTGCACCGGCATGATGCCGGTGCCACATCGCTCAGGCCAGCGACTGTCCCCGCAGCCGGGCCACCTCGACGCAGTCTTTATCGCCCCGGCCGCTGAGGTTGATAACCACGAGCCGGTCGGGCGGCAGTTCGCGCGCGACTTTGACCGCGTGCGCCAGCGCGTGGGCGGGTTCAAGCGCCGGGATAATCCCCTCGGTCCGCGACAGCAGCTCAAACGCGTCCAGGGCCTCGGCGTCGGTCGCGGCGACGTACTCCACGCGGCCGGTCGAGTGCCAATAAGCGTGTTCAGGGCCTACGCCTGGGTAATCCAGCCCGGCGGATACGGAGTGGACCGGGAGCGTTTGCCCGTCGTCGTCCTGCAAGACGATGGTGTGCATTCCGTGCAGCACGCCGGGGCGGCCCTTGGCCAGAGTGGCCGCGTGACGCCGATCGAGACCCTCGCCGGTCGCCTCGACGCCGATGAGCCGTACCTCCCGGTCGTCAATGAGCGGATAGAAAATTCCGGCGGCGTTGCTGCCGCCCCCGACGCACGCGAGCACGACATCGGGCAGCCGGCCCTCGGCAGCGAGGATCTGCTGCTTCAGCTCGCGGCCGATGACGGCCTGAAAATCACGCACGATCGTTGGAAACGGATGCGGGCCCATGACGCTGCCGATCGCGTAGTGCGTATGCGCGACGCTCGCCATCCAGTCGCGCAGGGCTTCGTTGATGGCGTCCTTCAGCGTTCGCTGGCCGCTCTCCACCGGCACACACTGCGCCCCGAGCAGCCGCATCCGGTAGACATTCAGCGCTTGCCGCCGCACGTCTTCCGAACCCATGTAAACCACGCATTCGAGCCCGAACGCGGCACAAGCGGTCGCGGTCGCGACGCCGTGCTGGCCAGCCCCGGTTTCGGCGATGACGCGGCGTTTGCCCATCCGCCGAGTCAGCAGCGTCTGCCCGAGCGTGTTGTTAATTTTGTGCGCGCCGGTGTGGTTCAGGTCTTCGCGCTTGAGATAGACCTTCGCGCCGCCGAGCTGCTCCGTCAGGCGCCGGGCGAAATAGAGCGGGCTCGGGCGTCCGGCGAAGTCCTTCAGGTACCAATCCAGCTCTTTCCAGAACGCCGGATCGGCCTGGGCGCTGGCGTACTCGCGTTCAAGTTGGCCGAGCGCACCCATCAGAACCTCGGGCACGTATTGCCCGCCGAAGGGGCCGAAACGGCCGTGGGGGTTGCTTTGCGGCATACGCACTTCCTCGAATAGGGCAGCGGCGGGCAGAGCCCGCCCTACGCGCCCTCCGGCCAGTCGCGCGGACCGCAGGAGAGCAACAAGCCCTCGCCGGTAATCGGAAATCGCGCGAGATAGTCGGCAATCGTGGCGACGCTGACGGCTTCCACCGCGGCGAGCCGCGTCTCGGCCGTCTGCGGGCCGCCGCGGGTCTCCACGTCGTCCACGAGCTGCATCAGGCGGGTGCGCGGGCTCTCGGCTTCGAGGGCCAGATGCGTCCGACGCTGGTTCTTCACCCGCTGCACTTCGTCCGGCCGAAAACCGTGCGCCGTCACATCCGCCGCCTGGGCACGCAGCGCGGCGAGCATCTCGTCACAGCGCTCGGGCTCGCCGTCCGCGTAGAGTGCGAGCAGGCCGCAGTCCTGATAGGCCAGCCAGGCCGCCCCGGCCCCGGTGCAGATCCCCTGCTGCACGATGTTCCAGTAGCAACGCGAGTTGTGCCCGCCGAAGAGGCCCGTAAACGCCTCGATCGTCTCCTCAGCCGCATGGCCGCGCGGCACAGACGGATACAGCACCATGACGGACTGCTGCTTGAAGCGCTCCAGCTTCAGCTTGCGAACGCCCGTGGGCAGTGGCGGCACGGCGTCCGTGGGAACCGCGCCGTTCCCGCCCCGCGGCCAATCCCCGCAATAACGCCCGGCGGCGGCGAAGACGTCCTCCGCCGCGGTAGCCCCGGCCGCGAGCAGGCACACGTTGCTCGCCGCGTAGCGCTGGCCGTGGTAGTTCAGCATCGTCTCGCGCGGCAGCGCCTGGATCGTCTCCTTTTCGCCGAGAATCTCGTGACCGAGCGGGTGCGTGCCGAAGATCGTCTGGTGCAAGAAGTTCCACACCAGGCGGTCGAAGCTGTCGTCGCTCATGGCGATTTCTTCGAGGATCACTTTGCGTTCGGTTTCGAAGTCGTCCGCCGGCAGGCTCGGCCGGAGCATGTCCGCGAGCAGTTCGAGTTGCGGAGCGAGGCGGCCGGCGGGCACCCAGCCGTAGTAGACCGTGTGTTCCTTGCCGGTGTAGGCGTTGTAGATGCTGCCGAGCTCGTCGAAGCGCACGTTGATGTCGCGGGAGCTGCGCGTCGGGGTGCCCTTGAAGGACATGTGCTCCAGGAAATGGCTGACCCCATGCTGCTCGGGAAACTCGTGCCGTGCGCCCGTGCGGGCCAGAAACGCGACGGCGGCCGAGCGCACCCGCGGCATGACCTCGCACACGACGCGCAGGCCGCTGGGCAAAACATGTTCGACGAAGGTGGACGGCATCCGCGGGATTGTAGCCGGACCCCGCTGGTCGCCAAAGCGACACAAAAGCATCGGCCGGACCCGTGGGCCCGGCCGACTGTCACCGCTGGGGAGAGAGAAGCGCGTCAGGCGCCTTGAGAGTCCGGGTCTTCCGCCTCCGCGTCGAAGCTGAATTCGAGGCCCACCAGGTAGCCGGCCTGCGCCCGCGTGCAGTGCCGCACGATCGCCTCTCCGTAACAGCTCAACTCAGGTTGGTGAATGGCCAGTGAAATCCGGGTGTCACGGTCCAGCGGCCGGCGGGAACGCATCGCCAGCCCGTTGGGGCTCAGGTTGTGCAGCGTGGCCAGCACGTGCCGGTCGCCGTAGCAGTTATCGGGCAGCCATAGCTCGACGGTGCCGGGGAACGGCCAGCGGTCCTCGCGCCGCTGCCCAGCGGCGTTCTTCGGGACCGTTTTGACGCGTTGAGCGTCGATGAGTTCGCGAATGGACTCGGGCGTGAGCTTCACGATTTTCTCAGCATCCATGAGCACGCCTCAGGGCGAGGTCAACCAGCCGTCCGCCTGCGGGACAGTCCACTACATACATCATACATCGGAATAGTTGGCCCACGTTTCAAGCCGGCGCGGGTTTTCGCAAGCCCGCTCTCGTGCGCTGGACCGCCCGGCGGACCGCCTCCGCCGCACGCGACCATTTCTGGGACTCGCGCAAAACACACGATTTTCCCACCCGCCGAACTTGGCCGTGCCGACGCGCAATTGTGATAGTCCACCTGGATGCGACCGCGACCGGGACACGCGCTGCGGACGTAGACGCGAGGGACACGCGCCATGCCGATTCGGACTCTGTGGCTGATTTCCGTTATCGCGGGTACCACGCTCGTCGGTTGCGGTTCCGACCTGGGGCAACCGTCCGATCAGAGCCTCATTCCGGTCGTCGCCGGCATCAGCGAGTCTCGCTCTGTCACGCCGCCCGACACGTCGGCGACGACTGCGGACGACACGTCCGCTACGTCGGTCGAGATGCCGGCCACGGTGAGTGGCCAGGTCGCCAGTCGCGGCGAGTACCAGTTGTTCGAGCTCGGGCCGGGCCGCGCGGGCGAGCGCTGGGTGCTCAGCGACGCGAACTACCGGCTGGGTTCCCCCGTTTTCCTGGTCGCGATGTTCGACGCGAACTACGAGCTGCTGCGGCGTGAACTGGTCAGCAACAGCGCACCACTCGAGCACGTACTCCGGGCGGATACCGACGCGCTCTACCTCGGCGTGACGCCGGCACTGAGCAACAGCGGCGGGGACTTTGAGTTTGACGTGGGGCGCGAGGCCGCCCAGCGAGTGCCGGCAGTGACGCCGCAAGCGGTCTGGCTCAATTTTGGCGCCGCGAGCAATATCAGCGTCCACGCGCGGGCGGGCGTTTCGTTCGCTGCTTTTGACGCGCGCCTGCTGGGCAGCGCCTATGCGGGCCGCACGGACGAAGTGAAGGCGGCGATTCTGGAGACGATGCGCGCGGATTATGCCAGCTACAACGTGGTGCTCACGACCTCGGACGAGGGGCCGGCGCCGGACGGCCCGCACGCCACGGTCCATTTCGGCGGCGCGGACGACCGGCTGCTCGGGCTGGCCGACAACGTAGACCAGTACAACGAAGACCCGTGGCAGACCGCGGTGATCTACGTCGCCGGGTTCGCGGATTTCGCGGTCATGGATCTAAACGCCGGCGAAATGGGGCAGATGCTGGGGAACGTGGCGAGCCACGAGTTGGGCCACCTGCTCGGCCTGTTCCACACGCAAGTCCCGACGGACCTCATGGACACGACCGGCACGGCGTGGGACCTGGCCGGCGCCCAGGCCTTCTCCCGCGCGACCCTCGAAACCAGTGTCTTCCCGTTTGGCTACGAGAATTGCCCGCAGCGGTTGGCGGACGCGGTCGGACAAAAATCGGCGCTCGGCCAGCCCTCGGCGAAACCCATCCAGGCCGCTAAAATGGCGCGGAAGGCCGCGCTGCGTGCGCTGGCCCGCGACGCCCTGCAGGGGCGCTGTGGCACCTGCCTGCACCTGGATGAGTAAATGACATTCCGAAATCCCTGCCTCCTACGGCGTGGCGGCGTACGCGAGCTGCTCTTCGGCGCGCTGACGCCGCTCGTCGTTTGTTGTTTCGGCTGCCCGCTGCCGACGCCAAGCGATAGCACCAGTGACGCCAATAACCCGCAGGCCCTGCCAGCCCTCGACAAGGGCGGCAACAACTCCATTTCGACGGCTACCATCCTCACGTTCGACAGCAACGGCGAGGTACGCTATACCGGCGCGATCGATGGCGCGACTGACATCGACGTGTATGCGCTCGGCGACGTGCAGCCGGGTGACGAGGTGTACATCGACGTGCGTCGCACGAGCGGTGATCTGGACGCCGTCGCGGGGCTCTTCGACAGCCGCAATTATCTGATCGCGTTCAACGACGATCGCGTCCCGGACGGCAGCAATCTCGATCCGCTCATCGGGATCGTGCTCCCGGCCAACGCGGGCAATTACTATCTCGGGATCGTCGCCTACCCGGATCTCCCGACCACCGGAAATTACGAAGTGACGGTGCAGATTCAGCGCAACGTCGGCGTGCCGAAAGCACAGGGGCAAACCGTGTTCCTGAATTGGGCCGGCGGTAACCACGTCGTGATACCCAATGTCGGTCAATACGACCTCACGCCGTTCAGCGCCGTGGACGTGGGCTTGACATCCGCAGATACCGTCGCAGTCAAGCAAGGAGTCCAGCAGGTTGTAGAGGAGCGTTACAAGAACTTTGACCTGATCGTGCTCAACTCGGACAACGCCCCGGAGCCCACCACGCCGCATTCGACCGTCTACTTCGGCGGCGCCGACGTGCGGGCGTTCGCGATCTCCCAGCAGATTGATACATTCAACGCGGATCAAACGGACAAGACCATCATCTACGTGCAGAGTTTTCAGGGCGCCTTCGCCACAATGCCCACGCGGGACGAGTTGATCCAGGCCCTCGGGAACACCACCGCGCACGAGATCGGACACCTGCTCGGCCTGGTACACACCCACGACTGCGACGACTTGATGGATACATCCTGCTTCAACGACCGGCTGCTGTCGCCGCAGGACTACAAGACCGCCGCGCCGCTGGATTTCAGCGTCTTTCCGTTCGGCTATCAGGCGGCCAAGGAAATCTTGACGTGGTTGCTCGGTCCGGTGGCGATGTAGCGGCCGGGCTCCGTACCGGCCGTCCCGTAGCGGCCGACGCCCCTGTCGGCCGTAGCACATAGCACGCGTTCTGGTCTCCCGCGGCCGACCCGGAGGTCGGCCGCTACATTGTGTGGCACCGGCATCCTGCCGGTGTCCCGCGGGAGAATCCACCGGCTTGAAGCCGGTGCCACACTTGTGTGGCACCGGCATCCTGCCGGTGTCCGGCGGCGGCGTTACTCTGCCGGCAGCCCGCGCGCCAGCTCGTCGATCGCGTCGCCGACCACCGTGGCGATCTCCTCCGCCGCCGCTCCCTGGTCGACCGCTGCGTTCATCCTGCGCACGAGCGCGCTGCCGACAATCACACCGTCGGCGATCGCGGCGACCGCGGCGACGTGGGCGGGCGTCGAAATGCCGAAACCCACGCAGATCGGCTTGCCCGTCTCGGTGCGTAACTCGTGTACGTGCGCGGCCAGATCCGCAGGCAGCGCCGACCGCTCGCCGGTGACACCGGCCAGTGCCTGGTAGTAGATGAATGGCTCCGACAAGGCCGCCAGACGCCGTCGCCGGGCGGCGTCGCTCGTGGGCGCAACCAGCATGATGAGCGGACAGTCCAGTTCGCGCCCAATCGCCGTCAGCTCGTCCGCCTCTTCCGCCGCCAGGTCGGGCACGATCAGCGCATCGATGCCGGCAGCCCTGGCCGCCGCGATAAATGCACGCGGTCCCCGGCGATAGACGATGGAGTAGCTCACCATCGCGGCGAGCGGTACGGCGATGTCGGCCCGCTGCTGTTCAAGTGCGCCAAACAGCGTTTCCACGCGAAAGCCACGCTCCAGAGCGCGGGCGAACGAGGTCTGGATCACGGGCCCGTCCGCAATCGGGTCGGAAAACGGGATGCCGATTTCGGCACACGCGCACGTCCGCGGGTCCACACGCCGCAGAATCGCGACGGTCGTCGCCGCATCGGGGTAGCCGCCCGTGATGTACGGAATCAGCGTCCGCCGGCCCGTGGCGTGCCGTTGCTCAAACGCCTGTCGCAAGCGGTTCATACTGGGAGTTTACCGGTCAGGCGGCGGTCACGCGACAATCACCCGCGCCGCTGCGCCGCCTGCTCGCGCAGCGCGGCGATGCGGGCCTCGACCGGCGGGTGGGTGCTGAAAAGTGACGCCAGCCCGCGCGCGGAGAACGGCTCGACGATGTACAGATTGTGGAACGCCGGGTTCGTCTCCGTCCGCACGCGCTCGTTCGCCGCGCTGAGCCGGGCCAGCGCCGCCGCCAGTTTCAGCGGGTTGCCGCACAACTCGCCGCCGAACGAGTCGGCGGCGAACTCGCGCTGCCTGGAGATCGCCATTTGAATCAGCGCCGCCGCCAGCGGGGCGAGAATGATCATCGCAATGGCCCCGATCACCGCCAGCGGGCTGGAATTCTGGTTGTCTCGGCTATGTCCGCCGCCAAACCAGAGGAACATGTGCGCGGTCACGCTGATGACCCCCGCCACGACGGCGGCGACCGTGCTGATCAGAATGTCGCGGTGCTTGACGTGAGCCAGTTCGTGTGCCAGGACGCCCTCAATCTCCTCGTGCGGAAACCGCAACATGCCCTGGGTAATGGCGACGACCGCGCGCTTGGGGCTGCGGCCGGTCGCGAAAGCATTCGGGGCCGGCTGCGGACACACGGCGACGCGCGGCTTGGGCAGCCCAGCGCGCGCCGCCAGGCGTTCGACGATGTCGTGCAGCCAGGGCAATTCCCCGCGCGCGACTTCCTGCCCGCCCATCGCGGCAAGCGCGATCCGATCCGAGAAAAAAAGGCGACCAGACTGCCCAGCGCGCCAAACAGGAAACCGAAGATCAGGCCCTGCGGCCGGCCGCCGGTCAAGAAATACCCGACGGCGATGCACAGCCCCATGAGCGCACTCAGGAGCACCGCGGTCTTGACGTTATTAAGCCAACGCATTTGCGTTCACCTCTACTTGCTGGAATACGGTCGGCCAGGCCGGTTATTCCCCGAAATCGTAGCCCGGAAACGGTTTCGCTGCGAATCGTCCGGGGCGGGACGCAATCGCCGTGCGGGGCCAGTGGCGGGCACCGCCACATAGGCGTTAACTTAAGGCGCGAAGGCGGCGGGAAACGAGCACATTCGGCGGCCGGGACCGGCCGGATTTGCCTCGAATCGAGCGTAAAGTTAACGCTTATGGGGCACCGCCCGGCCTGGGGTGTCGTCCAAAACTGTGGCGGAAAGCTCGCCGTCCGAGCCTCAGGCGCGAGCCTGCGGTCCGCGCAGCGCGCTCCGCGGAAAACCCCACGCTGGCGCGTGGGG
>JAGVEP010000510.1 GCA_020058145.1 Phycisphaerae bacterium
CTGCAACGCGCTACCATCTTCGCTCCTTCACCGAGTTGATCGAATGTGTGCAGTACGCCGCGGGAACCGTCCGTTGACACGCACTGAACACGAAGTGCCGCTATACAGTCCTGCACAGCGCCCACCACGGCCGCCCCGGGGGGCAGCGGGCGCGAAGGCCGAGTTGGCGGCGGCCCCTCCGGCCGGCCGCACGAGCTATACCACATTCTACCTAGGCGTCAAGCACATTCCTATGCTGAAGTCCGGTCAGGCGGCGAGTTTGACCGAAAAAAACCATGCCGTTCAACTTGTGTGTTCTTGTCGGCGTCCGATAAACCAGCGCGGACGAGTCAGCCGACTGATAGTCGGTCAATCGCCACCGCTCAGCAGTACTACGAACGGGTTGATGTCGTCAAAGTCGACGAAGCCGTCGCCATTGCAGTCGCCGTTAAGGACATCGCAATTCGGATACGCCTGCTGATAGACGAGCGGATCGGATAGGGCGAGGACGAGTGGGTTGATGTCGTCGAAGTCGACTACGCCGTCGCAGTTCAGGTCGCCGAGGAGCTGCGCGGGGATGCCGATGATCTGGACGTCGTCGATGTTCCAGCCGCAGAAGCGCCAGGACGAGTCGGTCGTGCCCATGGTCCAACGCACATAGACGGCGGACTTGTTGTCCGCGACGCTGGAGAGGTCGAGTTCCTGGTAGAGCCAGGCCCCATCGGCGATCTGCGCGGAGTTTTCCCAGACGGTGGTCCAGGTCGTGCCGTTGTTGCTGACACGCACGTAAGCGTGGTCGAAGGTGGACGTCTCCACACCCAGCCAGCGCCAGAACGCGAGCTTGACCGCCGTGATGCCGGTGCAATCCAGCGTGGTGGTGGTTAGATGTTTCTCGACGAGCGAGTTCTCATAATCGCCATTCAAGTTGTAGCCGTAGACGTTGGCTCCGGTATGGCCGCTGTTGGGGTCATTGCAGCCGTACTCGCCACCGCCGCCGGTGGGTTGGCCGAACGCCCACAGGGGCTCCGTGGTCCAGCCGGGGTTGGCGCTCAGCGGGAAATCGTAGATGACACGCGGTCCGAAGGGCGTCAGGGTGAAATCCGCGTCGGAAGTGTCTGCGCCCGTGTGGGCGTCGGCGTCGTGGGCCACGATCTTGATGCGGCACTGCAACGAGCTGCGCGCCGGCACGACCCAATGATACGTGCCGGTGTTGGTCAAGCCGGTGGCGATCGTGTCCGGGAACGTCGTGCCGCCATCGGTGGACAGATAGAGGTCGACCGCGGTCACGCCGACATCATCGCGGGCGGTCCACAGGATGTCGTACGCCTCGCCGACGGTCCAGGTCTCGCCGCCGTTGGGTGCGCGAACGCGAGCGGTGGGGTCTGGTCCCAGCGGAGTGTGCGGCAAGAGCAGTGACGGGTCGCCGAGCAGGACGAACATTTCGAAGAGATTACGCTTGACATCGAGATCGAATTCCGGCTCGATTAGAAAGCGATACAGGCCGGCCCGCCACGCCGGACCGACTTCCCAAATGTAGTCGACAAAGAAAGCGGCCCAGAAGTCCTTTTCAAGGTGGCGGGACGAATCCCACTGGTCGCCGCCGTAGTAGATGTAGTTGGAGGCCGAGATGTACGCCGCCGAGCCCTTGTTGGCCACCCGGATCCAGGTTTCACCGCAGCACTCGCTTGCGGCGAAGTTGGCCGTGTTGCAAGAGAACCCGAAGGCCAGGCCGTAGAGCCCACTGTTTGACAGGGCGTTTACGTTGGTCTGGGTAAACGAGGGGGCCCACCAACCGCTCGAACTGCTGTGGCCGAAGTAATTGACGAACAGCACGCCGCCGTTGACCGCGTCGGTCACTTGCTGCGTGTTGCCGCCCTGGGCGGCGTAGATCCGCAGGCTCTCGTAACCAGCCGGATCGAGATAATTGTCGATGACCCAGTCGTGCGTCTGCTCGGCCTGCGCGCTGGAATCGTCGGTTGCGAGGAAGGCGACCCGATGGATGTACTCCGGGTGGCTGAAAACGCCGCCCTCGACGGTCAGCGTCTTATCCACTACGGCCTGCAACTGCGCGACGGTGCGGACAGAAAAGCGGCCAATGGCGAACTCGGGATACCAGTCGTCGCCGGCGTCCATGCAGGCGTAGGGCAGGTCGGTGGGCGCGTGTTTGCTGCCCCCGCCGGTAAAGTGCGGAACGGTGCTCGTTGTTGAACTGGAGCCGTCCGTGTCGCCGACCAGCAGGATATAGTCCGGCCGGTCGCCCGCCCCCCACAAACCCTGAATGTAGGTTCTGAGCGCCGTGTTCGTCGTGCCAACGGGTACCACGTACTGGCTGACGGTGAGGCCCTGCGTGGTCTTGGCACTCACCAATTGACTCAGCGGCCCGCTGCCGTTGTAGTCGGGCGCCGTGATGATGAGCAGTTTACCGGTCCGACCGGCCGCGCTGCCGACCATCGCGGCGAGCAGCGCCAGTGCAAGGAGCGCCCGGTACTGTGGAGAACGTCGCGTCGATATTCGCATTTCAAACTTCCTCGCCCCGCAAGCCACTTCGAAGTTGCCGCCAGCGCGTCCGCTGATCCAGACTCGCGCAGGGTTGAACCACAACAGCACCGTAACATATTTTGGGGCGTGATGGCAATTGCGATTTGTTGATACGCACGACGGGCGAAACGTGCAGGCGTCATTGGGTGGTGGCAAAAAACCGTTATCGGAAGCCCGCAACCGCGCACGCCCGGGGCCCCATAAACGCACACCCCGGATAACGATGACTGGATTCCATGCACGGCCGGTTGATCCCGGTCGGCCGGGCCTCCTATGAACTCATGCCGGCACAGGTTGCCCCCTGACTGGTGAGCGCAGGCCCGCCGGTGTCGGCAGAAGCCCTCGGAGGCGAAAGAGATGCTCTTCATTTGGACACCCCAGAGAGTCCGCATCGCCGTCTACTTCATGGCGGCGTACCTGGCGCTGTGCTGAAAGGGCGGTCAGCGATCAGCCCGCAGCTTTCGGCGTAGCGGCTGGGTTTCTGAGCCGCGAGCACATCAGAGCCGCTCGCGGCTCTGGATTGACCGCGGTGGCCCCGACCACCGCGCCCGCCGGGGGATGACGTTGGGGGTTCGGCTGGGATGCGTGTTGAGTTTCGGGCAAGGGTGTGTGCCGGAAACCGCTCCGTCCGAGCCCCAGGCGTGAGCCCTTGTCATTACCCACATCTTTGTGCGCCCCCGAGGGCCAGCCGGGCACCGCAGGTCATCAAATCCAGGTCCCGTCAGCCACGCCACAACGTCTGCCAGCCCGGCTCGCCATCGCGGCGGCGAGCCAGGAATCCGCCCAGCTTCGCCACCTCGCGCCAAAACTCGTACGCCGGCGTCTGCGGGTCCACCGTCAGCGTCGTGTGCAACAGAAAACCCCACCCGCCGCCATCGCCGATCGGCCCCAGACCGGCCCGCGCCCGCGGCCCGCGGTAATCCACCTGCGAGCCGTCCTGAATGTGCAACACCACCGCC
>JAGVEP010000048.1 GCA_020058145.1 Phycisphaerae bacterium
CAGCCACGCGCTCGTGCGGTGGTCGCCGTTCTCGGGGCACAGCCAAAGCGCAAACGCCTTCGGCTCGCGCGGGTCGCGACGGCGTTCCGATCCCTGCTGGGCGGTTTGCAACACGGCCGTACTTCCTCTAGATAAGACCCTGTGCGTGGCGGCGTTCGCACCCGCCGCCACAGGAGTAGCATCGGCGCGGGCCGTCCGGGACTTGATCCGTGCCCAACGGTTTGGCGAGGTCCGATAGACGTGGCGGCACAACCCGAATTATCGGTCGCGGTAGACTTGGCGGCGCTGCCGAGCTTCTCGTGGGCCGCGTTGTTTGGTAACGACCGCCCGGTCGAGGTCGAAGTCGGCACGGGCAAGGCGGGGTTCCTGTTACGCCGTGCGCGGGCCCGGCCGGAGCGGAATTTCCTCGGAATCGAGTGGGCCGGCGAGTTTTATCGCTACGCCGTCGATCGAATGCGGCGGTGGCAGGTGCCCAACGTCCGGTTGCTGCGGGCCGACGCGAGCCATTTCATCCGCGTCGTCTGCCCGCAGGAATCGGTGACGGCCCTGCACGCCTATCACCCCGATCCGTGGCCAAAACGGCGCCACTGGAAGCGGCGTCTGTTTCAGCCACTGCTGGTGGATGCGGCGGTGCAGTGCCTCGTGCATGGCGGGCACTGGGCCGCGCAAACGGACCACGCGGAGTATTTTGAGGTCATTCGCGGGCTGCTGGCCGGACATCCTGAGCTGTACGAGGTGCCGTTTGACGACCCCGAATTCGGCGTGGAAGCGTGCCGCGTCGCAACGAACTTTGAGATCAAGTACCTCCAGGAGGGGCGCCGGCTCTATCAGCTCGCGGTGAAACGCCGGTAGGGTCCGCGGCGGCCAAGGCATAAACCGGCTCGTCCTTTTCGGCCCTGGCGTCCGGTCGTAGAATGCAACGTGTGGCACAAGGCGGAGACATGAGGTAAAGCTATGTCAGGGCATTCACACTGGGCTCGGATCAAGCGGGCGAAGGCCGTCACGGACGCTCGCCGCGGGAAGGCCTGGAGCCGGCTGTCCCGCGGAGTCATCATCGCAGCCCGGACCGGCGGGGGCGACCCCGACGCGAATCTGTCCTTGCGCTACGCGATCGACGCGGCCCGCGACGCGAACATGCCGAAGGACACGATTGAACGGGCGATCAAGAAGGGGACGGGCGACCTGGGGGGCGCGACCTACGAGGAACTGCTGTTCGAGGGTTACGGTCCCGGCGGGGCGGCGATCCTGTGCAGCGTCTTGACGGACAACCGGAACCGCACCAGCCCCGAGATCAAGAAGATCTTCGAGATGAACGCGGGCCGCATCGGCGCCCCCAACAGCGTCGCCTGGATGTTCAAGAAGCGCGGCGTGATCCTGATCGCGGCCAACAAGACGGATGAGGACACGCTCACGAATCTCGCGCTCGAGACCGGCGCGGACGACGTGAAGTCGCTCGGCGAAGCGTTCGAGGTGACGTGCGACCCGGCCGTGTTTGGCGCCGTGCGCCAAGCGCTGGAAGCGGCGAAGATTCAGCCCGAGAGCGCCGAAGTCTCGATGGTGGCCGGCTCAGCGGTGACGCTGAAGGGCGAAGAGGCTGAGCGGATGATGAGGCTCATCGAGGCGCTGGAGGAGCACGAAGACACGCAAGACGTACACAGCAACTTCGAGGTCTCCGACGAGGACGCGGCGCGTTTGGCGGGGGGCTAGGGCGGATTCAAGAATGGTCTGCTGCCTGGGGAGGGCGAGGCTCCTGGCGAGCCGTGGCTCGGCCGGAGCCTCGCCCTCCCACGCAACGCCGGGGCTGTATTGAAACCGCTCTGCGCGGAAGCTCATCAGAACGCGAAGCGCCAGCGAGCGCGACCCAGGCGGACTCACTCGCTGGCGCTTCGTGTTCAGAATGGGCTGCTGCCTGGGGAGAGCGAGCCTCCTGGCGAGCCGCGGCTCGGCCGGAGCCTCGCTCTTCCGTACGACGCCGGGGCTTTATTGAAATCGGTCTATTGGCACGGTCCGCCGCTGGTCGACAGAATCCCGACGAACAGGTTAATGTCGTCGAAATTGATCTGGCCGCTGCCGTCGATGTCGATATTGGGGAAGTAGCAGGCGGCCTCCGGGGCACCCAGGGCGGCGACGAACGCATTAATGTCGTCGAAATCAATGCTGCCGTCACAGTTGCAGTCGCCGAGGCAGGCCGGCGTGACCGCCGGCCAGAATCCGCCGGTCAGCTCGAAGCTTCCGCCGGTCATCGTGACGGCGGCATCGGGCTGGCCGATGGTGCCGGACAGTGTGAAATTGCCGCCGGTGGCCCACATGTCGCCGCCGCCGTCGATCGTGTGCCAACTGAGGTCGAAGGTCTGTGCCGAAGCCGTGCTGACGGCCAGCACCGCGAAGATCGAAATCACGGTCGTGCGTTTCATGGTCGGTTCTCCATCCTCGTTTCGTCGGGCGACCCATCCCGACGCGCCGGCGACGGGCGTTCACGCTCTGCGTCGTAGTTCATGCCCATCTCGGGCGGCTGGCCGTAAAGCTCCGGGTGCTGGTACGTGCCCTTCTCGAGGTCCTGCTTCTCGACCTCGACGGGCGCGCCGCGCATCTGGACCCACTTGTCGTTGCGCAGGGCCTCGACGCGCCAGGAGACCTTCGCCCCGGGCACGCCGCCCGCGATGCGGAACGAGCACGTGGGTGCGGCCTCGCCCGGTCCGGCCTTGGCGCCAGCGCTCAGGGCGGCCTCGTCGATCTCCTCGGCCACGTGCAGCATGGGTAGCCGTTCTCGTCGGTGCATAGGCGGGTTATGGTCCTATCGCTCGCAGCGGGGGCCTCGAGATTCGCCGCGCCCAAGAAGCGCGGGCTTCGAATCTGCGATCCACGCGCGGGAACCGCCGGCGCCGCTCACGCACCTTCCTCAATGACCGGAGGCGCGGGCTTCGGTCCGCGGGCCTCTTGGGCGGCCGCCTGCTGAGCGGCCATCGTCTCGGCGAGCTGCTTCTGCAGCGCCTCGACCTGGAGCTTCATTTCGTCCAGCTCGCGCTGCATGCGGGCCTGGTTGGCGGCGATGGATTCGGCCCGTTCGGCCGCCACAGCTTCGTCCGACAGCGGCTGGCAGATCGATGCCGCGCGTTCGCGATCCGGAGCGCCGCTCGAGCCGTCGTCCTGCTCGTCGCCGCCGTTGAAGAATGTCCCCACAACCGTGCCGTAAGCCGTCGGGAAGAACACGAGCGTAAGCTGCGAATCGAAGGCTGCTGCGTCGTCCGATGATTCAGTGGTCTGCTGGCCGAGCAAGTAGAACGTATTTGCGCCGGCGGGAACGACGAACAAGCCGTGCGGACTGACGACTTTCTCATAGGTCCCGGTCGGCAGGGCCGCAATCACGGTCGAGAACAGATCCTGGTTCGCGGGCAGCGCCGCGGACGAGTCGGAGACGCCGATGTTGTACAAATCGTTCGTACCGGTCAGATGGCTGATCTCGAGCTGGGTCGTCCCCAGCACAAGGACGTAACCCGCCGTCGGAACGGTGATGGTGCGCGACAAAATGATCGAGAGCGTCGTACTGGCGATGGCTACACCATTGCTGTTTGCGTCGCTCGCGACACCCGGTTCGTCGAAGCACTCTTGGGAAGAGACCGCGCTGCTGGGCAGCAGCACCGAGTCGTTTCCGGAATCCGCCATGTCGAAGACGGCGGAACGGGTGGAGCCGCTGATCGTCACGCGCGGCTCGTTGGCGCCGGCGTTCCCGTCCACGGTGAAGCCCAAGCTGGTCGCCGACCGGTACACGTACGCGTACCCACCCGTGCCGCTGGAATCCGCCTCAAAACCGGCCTCGAGATTGCCGGCTTCGTCGTACAGATCGAGGTACCCGCCGGATGAGGTGCCCCGCGCGCGAAGCTGCTCATCGACGGACGCGGACGCGAAGATTCGCAGATCGCCGGTGTTCGATCCGTTCGCACCGATGTCCACGCGGCCGTTCAGCAGCGCCGCTGGGCCGCTGCCGGCGGTGACGGCGACGAG
>JAGVEP010000331.1 GCA_020058145.1 Phycisphaerae bacterium
GCCCGCCGAGGCGATCCACGGCCCGGGCCGACAGCCGCGGTGCCCCACACACGGCGGCGTCCGTCACGCCGGCCAGCGCCCAATGTCGCACGGCACGCAGCAAACGAGTCCTCTTGATCCGCTGCCCACGGAAACGCCACGCGATCATCGCGGAACTGGCGCGTCTTCGCCAGCGCCAACGGAAAGCACGCCGCCCGAGCCCAGGGCCATCGCATTCTCCCAACAAGAGTTTCTGGTGTTAGGTATATGTTAGGATTACGCTGGCGCGCCGGCGGGGGTAAGTAGTCATACCTCGTAGTGCGTAGGCCACGCAGGGACACAACCCGTCCCTTTCGGAAGGAGCTTTGGCATGGACGTCAACGCCACTCAGGTCACTATCAGGCGTGGACCAGCGATGGCGCACCGTAGTCGCAACCGGGGCAGGCCCAGCGTCGGCAACGCTTCTTCGGTCTCTTAATCTCCGAACTTAATCCCCTGCGCCAACGGCAACTCCGTGCTCCAGTTAAGCGTGTTCGTCTGCCGGCGCATGTAGGCTTTCCAGGAATCGGAGCCGGATTCGCGGCCGCCGCCGGTTTCCTTTTCGCCGCCGAAGGCACCGCCGATTTCGGCGCCGCTGGTGCCAATGTTCACGTTGGCAATGCCGCAGTCGCTGCCGGAATGCGCCAGGAACCGCTCGGCTTCGAGCAGGTGCGTCGTGAAAACTGCCGACGACAAGCCCTGCGGGACCGCATTGTGCAGCTTGATGGCCTCATCGACCTGATCCACCGCTGCCGCCGGCGTCGCACCCTTCGAGCCATAGCTGATGATGTACAAGATGGGGGCGAAGGTCTCCTCCTGGACGATCTTAAACTCGTTCTTGGCGGCGGCGATGCAGGGTTTGACGTAGTGCCCGCCGGGGTACTCGGGGCCGCTGAGGCGCTCGCCGCCGTAGAGGACCTCGCCGCCTTCCTGCTTGAGCCGCACGAGAGCCTTCTGCATGTCTTCGACTGCATCGAGTGTGACGAGCGGGCCCATGAGCGTGCCTTCTTTGAGCGGGTTGCCGATCGGCACCGTCTGGTAGCCCTTGACGAGCCGCTTGACGAGCTCGTCGCGGACCGAATTGTGGACGATGATCCGCCGCGTGCTCGTGCAGCGCTGCCCCGCCGTGCCGACGGCGCCGAAGAGGATCGCCCGAATCGCCAGATCGAGATTCGCGTGCGGCGTGACGATAATCGCGTTATTGCCGCCGAGTTCGAGGATCGTGCGGCCCAGCCGTTTGCCGACCACTTCGCCGACGCGGTAGCCCATCTGGCAGCTTCCAGTCGCGGACACAAGCGGGATGCGTTTGTCGCCCAGCAGCCGTTCGCCGACGGTGGAGCCCTTGCCGATGACGAGCGAGAAGATGGCCGGGTCAACGCCGTTCTCTTTGCAGACCTGGGCGGCAATCTTGATCGTGGCGATCGCGGTCAGGGGGGTCTTACTGGCGGGCTTCCAGAGCGTGCTGTCGCCGCAGACGGCAGCGAGGGCCGAGTTCCAGTTCCAAACGGCGACCGGAAAGTTGAAGGCGGAGATCACGCCGACGACGCCGAGCGGGTGCCACTGCTCGTACATGCGGTGGCGGGGGCGCTCGGAGTGCATGGTCAGGCCATAGAGCTGGCGTGACAGGCCGCAGGCAAAGTCACAGATGTCGATCATCTCCTGGACTTCGCCCTCGCCCTCGGGTCGGATTTTGCCCATTTCGAGGGTGACGAGAGCGCCCAACTCCTTCTTGACCTCGCGGAGGCGGACGCCGAGTTGGCGGACGAGCTCGCCGCGTTTGGGGGCGGGGATCATGCGCCATTCAAGGAACGCTTGGTGGCTCCGGGCGACGATCTGGTCGCAATCAGCCTCCGTGACCTGAGTCACCGTGCCGATCTTCGAGCCGTCGATGGGGGTGATTACATCGAGCTTGGGGCCGGAGGCGAGCCACTCGCCGCAGAAGCCGCCGAGGTTGTTTTGGTCAACGCCGAGGGTCTTGAGGAAGTCGTACATGCCGCGCACCTATGGTCTGAGCCGCCGCTATGGAGCCGCCGACGGGGGCGGAACTTATCACGTTTCCACGCGCAGACAGTCACTGTACCGCGCCGCTGCGTGGGGGACAAAGGGGCGCGCCGCCGTCGCAAGCCGTAGGGTGTAGTCCAAAACCGTGGTAGCCGCCCCGCGCGGCGAGCCGCCTGTCCGAGCCCCACGCGCCAGCGTGGGGTTTTCCGCAGAGCGCGCTGCGCGGACCCCAGGCTCGCGCCTGAGGCTCGGACGGCGAGCTTTCCGCCACAGTTTTGGACTACACCCAAACCGCAAGCCGTGCGGGCCACGCACTGGAAGACCGCTATTCCTCGAGCACTTTCCCGCGGAACAGCGCGCCGGCGACGATTCCGGCGAGGCTGGGTATCGCCAGGAAGAGCCAGAGCTGGGCCAGCGCCTTGCCGCCGATAGCGGCTTAGAACGCGACCTGAAGCTGCACGCGCCAGATGAGCACGTTGTCGTTCACGTTCGCCAGGCTGTACGTGGAATCTGAGATTGGAACTTCGTGAATCTTGGTGATGTCGGCAAACCGAACCCGCCATCGCGGAAGAACGTGTGCCGGGCGAACGGGATGCGCAGGCTCCCGTCGTGCCAGTCCTCGTTGAACACGCAGTGGAACCCGACATCCAGGGCCGGTTCCATGCTGTGTTCCGTGTCACAGACAGAGTGGAAGTGCCCCGGATCGTCCGGCGCGATGCCGGCCTGGTTCGTTCCCATCAATCCCTGATCTGCCAGGTGGACGTGAACAGCACACACACTGATGAACCGTCTGCCACTCGTCGGCTGCCGCCTTGTTCAGCAACGTAGTGCTCTTCAGCGCATCCGTGTTCAGCTCGCCGACAACCGCCGCCACGAATCTCCGTGTACAGAGGCCATCCCCGCCTGAACCGGCTCGTCACAGCGGCGAGGCGACGGACGCGGTCCGCAACAACCCCGCCGCCACCGCTCACAGCGCTCGCAAGAACGCTACCAACTCGGCTTTCTCCTGGTCACCGAGCTTCAATTCCTGGATGAGGTTGAAGAACTCGACCGTGTCCTCGAGCGTCAGCAGGCGCCAGTCGTGCAGGTACGGCGGCGAGTCCTTGATGCCGCGCAGCGGGAAGGTCTTGATCGGGCCGTCGCTCGCGGCCATGCGACCGTTGACCATCTGCGGCTTGTAGAACCGCTCGGCCTTCAGGTTGTGCATGAGGCCGTCCGTGTAGTACGGGGGCACGTGGCAGACAGCGCATTGGGCCTTGCCGAAGAACACCTGCTCGCCGCGCAGCTCCGCCTCGGTGGCCTTGGACGGATCCAGCCGCCCGTAGAGGTTGAGCTGGGGCGCCGGGGGGAAATCCAGCAGTGCCTGAACCTCCGCCATGAAGTGTACCTGGCTGCCGCGTTCGAGGATGTTGACGCCCTTCTTCGTTGCGATCACCGGATCGCCGTCAAAGTACGCCGCGCGCTGCTCGAACTCGGTGAAGTCCTCGACGCTCTTGAGCGCCCGCTGTGAACCGAACAGCCGCTGCACGTTCACACCGCGGAGCGGCGGCGTGTCGAGCCGGTGGCGGAACTCCTGCGGCCGGATGTCGCCCACCAAGTGCGTCGCGGCATTCGTGTGGCCGTTGACGTGGCAGTCGAAGCAGGTCACACCCAGGCTGGGCAGCGCCGACCGCCGATCGTCGGTCGGGTTGAACTGCTGCTGCGGGAACGGCGTCACGAGCAGGCGCAGACCTTCGAGTTGCTTGGGATTCAGAATGCCGTTGAACAGCTCGAAGTAATTCATGATCGTCACAAGCTGCCGCTTGGAAACATCGCCCAGGTCCGGACGCGTGGTCAGGTAGATCGGCGGCGGGAACTCCGGCAGGAAGTGCGTCGGCAGGTCATAGTCGAGGTCGAAGCGCGTCAGGTCGCGCCCCTCCTGCTTCTTGATCTCGTCGATGTGCTGCTTGGGGAACAGCATGCCACCCTCGGGATGGTTGGGATGCGGCAGCGGCAGGAAGCCTTTCGGCCACAGGCCCTTCTCGCGGATGTCCTCGGGCGTCATGTCGGCCAGCTTCGGCCAGATTATGCCGGCGGGGAGCTTCACCCGCACGCCCTCCTGGATCGGCTTGCCACACGACATGGTGACGCCCTTGGCGGGCCGTTCGCTCAGGTCGTAACGCTCCGCCAGCAGATCCATCTGCCTTTTCATGATGTCCGGCTTGGCCGCCGTCATGCGCGACATGACTGTCTTGAAATCGTCCAAGCCGGTCACCGGGGCATAGCTGCTGGGCTTCTCCTGCGCGCCGACGGGCACGAGCAGACCGAGTGCACAAACCAAGCAAGTTGATCGGGACATGGCGTGCTCTCCAAAACATAAGGACTTGCTGACTTCGCGTGCCGCCCCGGCTGTGCCGCGCCGGCACACCCGACGGGCCGCGCCACGTCCGATACCATAAAAGGCTGGTGATCGGTACCGCAAGAGGCGCCGGCGATTTTTTTGCGGGGATTTCTGGCATCCGGCGGAGGGCTGGACGGGACCCTCGGACGGGCGCCGCGGGAGCGCCACGGCCGGGGGCTGTGGATCGGCATAGAATGTCACGATAGCGGGCCCGGCGCCCCCCAGCCCGCGATTTGACACCCGCCGACATGCTGACCAGAATGCCCGGTCTGCCGGCGCGGCGCAGGAGATTCGCATGGGCCGACTCTACGACGACATCACCAAGACCGTCGGTAACACGCCGCTTGTCCGCATCGGCCGCAGCATCCCAAGCGGCGCGAGGATCTACGCCAAGCTCGAGTGCTTCAACCCGCTGAAGAGCGTCAAGGACCGCATCGGCGTGGCGATGATCGAGGACGGTATCAAACGCGGGCTGATTTCGCCCGACACCGTCGTTATCGAGCCGACGTCCGGCAACACGGGCATCGCCCTGGCGTTCGTTTGTGCCGCCAAGGGCCTGAAGCTCGTCTTGACCATGCCGGAGAGCATGAGCCTGGAACGTCGGGCCGTGCTCCGCCAACTTGGCGCCGGGCTGGTGCTGACCCCGGCGACGGAGGGGATGAAAGGGGCGCTGGCCAAGGCCGAGCAGTTGGTGGCAAGCACGCCGAAAGCCTTTATGCCGCAGCAGTTTAGCAATCCGGCGAACATCGAGATTCATAAGCAGACGACAGCGGAGGAGATTTGGCGTGATACCGACGGCCAGGTCGATATTTTGATCGCGGGTGTCGGTACGGGGGGCACGATCACGGGCGTCGGCGAGGTGATCAAACCCCGCAAGGCGTCGTTCCAGTGCATCGCCGTTGAGCCGACGCACTCGCCGGTTATCACGCAGAAGTTGGCTGGACAGCCGCTGCAGCCGGGGCCGCACAAGATCCAGGGCATCGGGGCGGGCTTCATCCCCGACAACCTCCACCTAAACATAGTCGACGAGGTGATCCAGGTTTCAAACGACGAGTCGTTTTCCTGGGCACGCCGGGCCGCGGCCGAGGAGGGGATTCTGTGCGGCATCAGCTCGGGTGCGGTGTTGTGCGCGGCGGACAAGGTCGCCCGTCGCCCGGAGAACCAGGGCAAGGTAATTGTCGCGATTCTGGCGTCCGCAGGCGAGCGGTACCTCTCGACGGCTCTATTCGAGCAGCCCGCGTAATGGCCGTAGCGGCCGACCCCCGTGTCGGCCGTAGGACACCGGCTATTAGCCGGTGCCACACTAATGTAGCGGCCGACCCCCGAGTCGGCCGTAGGACACCGGCTATTAGCCGGTGCCACACTAATGTAGCGGCC
>JAGVEP010000373.1 GCA_020058145.1 Phycisphaerae bacterium
GACCGCCAAGGGGCTGACGGTTACCTGCCGACTGGACCGGCGCAAATATCCCGTGGGCCGAAAAGTGACTCCGGAAGAATTCGCCGCCGTCAACCTCAACCCCCAAGCCTTTCATGGCGAATGGAACTACCTCATCCGCCCCAAACCAAGCCGTCTAAATGTAAATGTTATTTCTTGACGGGGCCTTACTTCTTCTACCTCACCAATCTGCCGGCCGCGTCGCCCGCGGACGTAGTGTTCCAAGCCAACGATCGCTGCAACCAGGAGGATTTGCTCGCGCAGCTCCGCAACGGCGTGCAGGCCCTGCGCATGCCGGCGGACAATTTGGTGAGCAACTGGGCCTACATGGTGATGGCGGCGTTGGCCTGGTCGCCGAAGGCGTGGTTCGCGTTGCTCTTGCCGGAACGCGGGCGTTGGAAAGAGAAGTACCGCCACGAGAAGCGGCAGGTGCTGACGATGGAGTTCAAACGCTTCGTCAACGCCTTCATCCGGATGCCGTGCCAGATCGTGCGGACCGGCCGGCGGATCGTGTACCGCCTGCCCTTGACGGAGCGCAGCTCGGTCAAGGGCCTGCTGGCGTGGAATCCGTGGCAAACGGTGTTCGTGCGTGGTCTGGCGGCGTTGAGTTGCCCGCTGCGGTGTTGAACACCACCAGTTGATGCCGGGATACGGAGGTCCCGGTTTGCGCGGCGCCTGGATCACCGGAAAGTGAGGAAACCGAATGAACTTGACGACCCGGCGAAGCGTTCCCGACCGCCGCGGCGGCCGGCCGGGGTTTTTGTTCCCCCGCCCCGCCCGCCGCGCAAGTCCGCCAAGAGCGATCAAAGTACGCTTGTTTTGGGACTAGTGTAGTGCCTCACGATTGTCAGCGCATGGGTGGGGTGGCCATCTTGGCCGCCCGCGGCGCGGGCGAGACGCCCACTCCACCCAGCTTATGTGCTGTTCTTAGCGAGGCAGTACACTGGCGCCTGGGGTCAGGAATCACCTGACAGCCACAGGAAGCGCTAAAGCTTTATGGGCGGGCTGTCGATGAATTGGGTGAGCGAGGTTTTTCGGCGTGCGCTACATCACCGACGGAGCGGTGAGAGGCGCGCGACGTAGGTATATCCCAGCCAACTTGGAGGGCGTGACCGGGCTTACGGTGCTCAGGCACCGGCAGTCCATGGAGGCTGCGGTTGGTTATGAACAGCGATCAGATCAATTCCGTTGGCCACTACTCTCCGGACTGGCGTGCTCAGCTTGGGCGAAAAGGCCCGGCGTCGAGCCCGCAAACACCCGCGGATGCCGATTCGGACGGGCCGCAGGACCGCGTCGAGTTGTCGGCGGCGTCCGAGGCGGCGAGTGAGTCGTCAGTGTCGCCCGCCACGGAGCAGCGTATTCGCGCCATCCGCGCACAGATCGCCGCGGGCACCTACATCACTCCCGACAAGATCGACGTGGCCGTCGATCGGCTGCACGAGCGGCTTTTCGGCCGGTAGGTGGGCACTGCCCACCGTGCGCGGCCCAACGCCACACGCTCGCGGCGCTGACAGGCAGCGGGCCGCGTGGCGAACTACACTACCAGCGTAGTGCCTCACAATTATCAGCGCCTGGGTGGGGTGGCCATCTTGGCCGCCCGAGGCGCGGGCGAGACGCCCACTCCACCCAGCCGGTTTCGCACCGGCGGGACGCCGATGCTCCCCGAAAACCGAAGCGTGACGGGCTACTACGGTACGATCGTCCGCGTCCCGCCGTTGCGGATGCTCACCTCGAGCGTCCCGCCCACGCCCTGTACGCGCGCCAGGAACTCGATCGTGTCCTGCACCGGTTGCGCGCCGACTTTCTCGATCACGTCGCCAACCTGCACCTTCCCGCGACTGGCCGGCGTTCCTGCCTCGATGTCGAGCACGACGACGCCGTGCGACGCCCCTTCGATGTGCAAGCTGTGTCGGGCGTCCGCGGATAGGTCCGCGAGCCGCATCCCGCGCCACGTGATCGTCCCGTTGCGCATCCAGGCGACCCGGCTCACGTCGCGTAACGCGACCGTGATGGGCACCGCGCGCTGCGCGCCGTCCCGCGCCACGTCCAGCGAAACCGTCGTGCCGATCGATGTCTGCCCGGCAAGTTCCGCCAGGTGCGCGGGGCCGTGCACCAGTCGGCCGTGGAATTGCAGGATCACGTCGCCGACTTCGAGCTGCGCCTGGTCCGCCGGCCCGTTCGGCTCGATTTTCTGTACGACCACGCCGCCCGCGACGCTGTGCCCCTCGCGCTCGGCGGCTTGCGCGGACCGCACGGTCAGACCGAGGTAGCCGTACTGCACCGGCTGTCCTTGGCACAGCGTGTCGAGCACCGCGCGTTTGGGCGGCGACAGCGGAATGGCGAATCCGATGCCCTCATCGGTCGGCGTGCGTGTGTGCATGGCCGTGACGACGCCAATCAGCTCGCCGCGGATGTTGAACAGCGGTCCCCCGGAGTTGCCGGGGCTGATCGGCGCCGTGATCTGAATCATGTCGCTGTAGAAGCGGTCATCAACCTCGCCGAGGCCGGGGAGCTGCCGCCCCAGGTTGGCGACCGTGCCGACCGAGACGCTGAGCTGCCCGTCGCTCCCCAGGCCATAGGGATTGCCGCTGACCACGCACCATTGCCCGCGGGCCACCGCGCTCCAATCGCCAAATGCCGCCGGCGTCAGCCCGCTGCGCGGGACCCGCAGGATGGCCAGATCGCTGCGCGGGTCGACAGCCAGGACCGTGGCACCGGTCTTGCGGCTGTCGCTGAACAAGATCTCGATCGCTTCCGTCGCCTGGATCACGTGCTCGTTAGTGAGAATCAACCCGTCCGCCGTAATGATCGTACCGGTGCCATTGACGATCACACGCTGTTCGAGCACACCCGCGCCCGCCGCATCGCTGCCGTCGACTGGCGCGGCCAGCAGCCGCCGGTGGGCACGAATCCCCACGACGCTCGGCGAGACGCGCTCCACCACCTGCTGAAACGCGCGCTGCACGGCCTCCAGGTCCGCTACCGGCGCGGCCGGTTCCGGCGACTGGTTCGCCAGCGTCGCCGCCGGCGGGATGAGCAGTGCCAGCGCGAGCAACAACGCCGCGCCGTCGCGCTTCGGGCGTGTTCGCCATCTAGCCGCGGACTGTCCCGATGTGCTGGCCTTCACGTGGACACCTCGATGGGGCGGCGCATCGCGCCGGCGTGCCGTGGGGCGGACACACCCTTACCGAGCGCAGCCATGGCTCGGCTTCGCAGGTTTCTTCGGTCAACTCGAAGTAGTCCATCAGGTCGCCCGCGCGCGGACACCCAGATGAGAACTGATATAGTACCTCACAATTATCAGCACATGGGTGGGGTGGCCATCTTGGCCGCCCGAGGCGCGGGCGAGACGCCCACTCCACCCAGCTTATGTGCTTTCTTTGCGAGGCAGTACACTAGCGTCTGCGCGTTGCCACCGCGGTTGCCGGCTTCCGATTCGTCGCGGGCGCAGCCTTCGCGGTCCTGTGTTCCTCCGTGGCCGCCGCCGCTCCGCCGGCGTCTTGGCCGTCCGTTTTCTCGGGCTTTTCGCCGGCGGGCCTGGGCCGCTTGATTTCCAGGACCTTCCGGCGGAGTTCAGCGAAGATATCCGGGTTGTCGCGCAGAAATTGACGGACGTTCTCGCGTCCTTGCCCCATACGCGTCTGCCCGTAGCTGAACCATGTCCCGCTCTTGTCGACAATGTTGCACTCGCACGCCAAATCGAGCACGTCCATTTCGCGCCCGAGGCCGGAATCGAAGAGCAGGTCAAACTCGGCCTCGCGGAACGGCGGGGCGACCTTGTTCTTGACCACCTTCGCCCGCACGCGTGTGCCGATAACCTGGTCGCCCTCCTTCAGCAGCCCGATCTTGCGCACGTCGATCCGTAGCGAGCTGTAGAACTTCAGTGCCCGTCCGCCGGGTGTGGTCTCCGGGCTGCCGTACATGACACCGATCTTCTCGCGGATTTGGTTGATAAAGATCACGCTCGTGCGGCTCTTGCTGCAGATGCCGGTGAGCTTGCGCATCGCCTGGCTCATCAGCCGTGCCTGCAGGCCGATGAAGGTGTCGCCCATTTGCCCCTCGAGCTCGGCGCGCGGCACAAGGGCGGCGACTGAATCGATCACAATGAGCTCCAGTGCGTTCGAGCGTACGAGCAATTCGCAGATTTCGAGCGCCTCTTCGCCGCACGAGGGCTGGTTAATCATCAGCTCTTCGAGGTTGACGCCCAGGCGTTTGGCCCAGGACGGGTCGAAGGCGTGCTCGACGTCGATAAACGCCGCGGCCCCGCCGGAGCGTTGGGCTTCGGCGATGATGTGCAGTGTCAGCGTCGTCTTGCCGGAGGATTCCGGGCCGAAGACCTCGATCACGCGCCCGTGCGGGATGCCCGCCCCGCCCAGTGCGAGGTCGAGCGACAGGCTGCCCGTGGACGTGCCTTCGACCGTGGCCGATTGGCCCTCCGTCAGGAACATGATTGTGCCTTTGCCGAAGGATTTCTCGATTTGCTGCACGGCGCGGGTCAGGGCGTCCTTGCGGTTCTCTTCACGCTGGTCCTTGGTGGCTTCGTGGCGTCCGTCGGACATGTTCGTGCCTCAGAGTTGCTATTGTGCTGCGACCACGCGGCGGCGCTGGTCGCCGCCTGGGTTCTCATCAACGGGCCATTCGCCCGTAGCGCCCGTTTATACAAACAAATACCTAACTGTCAAGCCCGCCCGGCGCGGATTTTCGACCGGGCAGCAGCGCGTGCGGCAAGCCGATGTCCACAACCACGATGCGGCCGACGTACTCGCGCGCGGCGGGCGACGAAAAGCCAATTTTCGGTGCGACCATCGTAACGGTCGCGTCCGCCCGGAAGCACGGCGGGTTCGCGACGCCGCGATCCGCATCGAGCCCGGATGGAATGTCGATCGCAATCCGCTTTACAGGCGCGGCTGCGTTCGCGGCTTCAATCAACTGGGCCATGGCGCCGCGCGGCGAGCCGGCGGAACCGGTTCCGAGCAGCGCATCGACGACCACGTTCGCGGCGCCGAGGGCCGCGCAAGCCTCTTCGAGCGTCGCCGGCTCGTGGGCGCGGATGAAGGCGATGCCCATACGTTCCAGAATGCGCAGATTCGTGCCCGCATCTCCCTGCGATTTCTCCGACGGCGCGGCGAGCACCACAGCCACCTGGACTCCGGCGTTGTGCAGATGCCGGGCAATGACGAACCCGTCGCCGCCGTTGTTACCGGGGCCGCACAGAATTAGCACGCGGCTGGCGGCGGGGTGGCCGAGCGTGCCATAAATGAACTCAGCACAGCCGCGGCCGGCGTTCTCCATGAGCACGATGCCGGGGATGCCGACGTGTTCGATCGCGAGCGCGTCGAATGCGCGGATTTGCTGGCAGGTGAGTGCTTCGCCCGCCACGTAAGGGATTCCCATGATGCCGTCGTCCAACTCGTGCGGCCCGCCCGCCGGGCATAGCACGCCATGTCACGGTATCCGGGGGGACACGGATTGCAAGGGGCCGCGCAGTTCTTGCGCGGCGTGCGCCCCGCATCCGTCAAGCCGGCGCCGGCGTCGCACCGATAAAGACAGGTATTGCCGGGCTCGCGGGAGCACGGCCGGCGTGGCGACACGCCGTGCGCCGGGCGGCTGCAACGGCCCACACGGAAGGAACGGCACACCATGGACAAGACCAACGCTCGCGGTCGCTACGGCAGAGACGGCGTCGGGACCATCGTGACGGAGGATAGCGAGACTCGCGTGCCCCTGACCAGTGCCGACACGACCAGCGCGCCATCCGAGACGTCGGCGACTGCCCCCGCGGACGCCCGCGCACGGCTGGAAATGAAGTACACGACGCCCGCGCGTGAAACGCCGGCGCTGGCCCGCGGACTCCAGGACGCCTTTCTGGACGAGCGGAACGACGTGCTGGCGGTGATCAACGAACTCGAAGACCAACTGGATCGGCGGCAGGAGGTGCAGGAGTCGCTCGAGCGGCAACTCAACGCGACGACCGAGCAGCTTCAGGCCGCCAAGCAGCGGGTCCAGGAATTCGAATGGCATGCGGTCACACTGCAGACCCGGACCGACGAGTTGGAGCACTTACGTCAGGAAGTGACGACGGTCGAGGAAGCGCTCAACGATGAGCGTGCGTGCGGTCAGCGCGCTAATGAACAGCTCGCGATTGCCGAGAAGGACCGGTCGCGGTTGCAGGCCGAGTTGAAGACCTCCCAGAAACAACTCGACGACTCCTGGACGATTCGCAAGGAGCGCGATGGTTTGCGTACGGATTACAAGACGCTCTCCGCCAAGATCGAGGAGCTGGAGCGCACCCAGCGCGAGGCGGTAGCCGAGCGTGCGGCGCTGCACAGCGATTTACAGGAGGCGCGGGGGTCGCTGGAGCAACTGGCCGGCGAGCGCAACCAGCTCGTGATTACGCAGCGCGGTGCAGAAGACCGCCTGCGCGAGCTGACGCAGGTGCAGGCCACGTTGGAGGAGAAGATCGAGGCGTTGCGCGGCGAGAAGAAGAGTGGTCAGGCCCAAATCACGCACCTCGAACGCGAGAACGCCCGGCTCGTCGATCAGCGTCAGTTCTTCGAGTGCGAAGTCACTGCGCTGCGCAACCAGAACCGCAGCGCGGAAGCCGCGCTCACGAGCATCAAGAAGGCGTTCGGCGAAGTCCGCGTGGCTTTGACCGAGACCCGGGCGCGGACGCAGCGCCGGTCGTTGGACACGTGGCCACGGATCGGCTCGACGCTGCGAACGGGCCGCCAAAACGAGGTGCCCACGAGTCCGCCCACCACGCCGCCAAGTCCGAACGTGGCGGCGGCGCCGTCAGAACTGACGTGACCGCACATTCCGCGCGAAGTGTTCGTTGGGCCTTCCCGGCACCTGAGAGCGCAGCGTCAGCCGGCTGCGTCCCAAATGCGCTGCGCGAGCGCCGTCAGTACCGCCGGGTCGCTCTCTTGCGGCTTCCAGCGATAGCCGAGGCCATCGTCCGCACGGCGGGGGATGATGTGGAAGTGCACGTGCGGTACTTCCTGGCTGGCGATCCGGCCGTTGTTCTGCAGGATGTTGTAGCCCGCGGCGCCCGTCACCTTCAGCACTTTGCGTGCGACGATCACCAGCGCCAGGGCCAACTCCACCGCTTCCGCGGGTGCGAGGTCTTCAAAGCGCTCGACGCACCGCTTCGGTATGACCAGGGTGTGCCCCTCGGCGAGCGGGTTGATGTCGAGAAACGCCAGCACGTGCTCGTTTTCGAACACGCGCTGACACGGAATCTCGCCCGCCCCGATACGGCCGAAAATGCAGCGCTCCGCGGCCACGCCGACTACTCCGTCTGGCTCTCCGCAGCGCCACCGGCCTCCGCCGCGGCACCTTCGGCCTTCGCGGCCGCCTTACCCGACCGCCGCCTGGCTAGCGGGCGCGGCTTGCCGGCGTAGACGGTGTACTTGACGCGTGCCCGGCGCTTGCGTTCGGTCTTTTCCTTGCTCTTGAGACGTGGCTTGTCGCCTTCGGCAACGAGTTGGAACAGCGCGAGCTGTCCGCCGTCGCCCAGCCGCCGCTCGGCCAGCTTGATGATCCGCGTGTAACCGCCGCCGCAGTTGGACGCTTCGTTCCGCTTCTTCATCCGCGGCCCGACTTCCTTGAACAGCTTGGTGAGCACCGACTCGGCGCTGAATTTCAGCCCCGGCCGCGTCGTGTTGACGCGATAGCGGCGGCCGGTGCGAGCGCGCAGGACCTTGTGCCGCTTCGCGTCGCTCATCTTGTCGTAGGCTTCCTGATGTTCCTTCGGGATGATCGCGCGATCCTGAAGCAGGGCCTCCGCCCGCTGGCGGGCGGCCAGGCTGCCGTCGATCGCCAGGGAAATGAGCTTCTCGGCGAAGCTGCGCACCTCTTTGGCCTTGATGACCGTGGTCCGCACCGCGCCGTGTTCGATCAGGCTTTGTACGAGATTCCGCCGCAACGCCAGGCGATGGGCGGAAGTTCGATTCAGTTTTCTGCCGTGCACAAGATGTCGCATGAAACTACCTCGATCCTTAGAGTCCCGGCGTCGTGGCCTCGGCCGGCGAGAAACCCGCCGCGGGGTCCGTCGGGTCGTGCGGTGCGCCACCCAGCGACAAGCCGATTTCGGCCAGTTTTTGCTGGACTTCGGTCAGCGACGTGCGGCCGAAACTGCGGATTTGCAGCAAGTCGTCCTCGGCGAACCGCAGCAGTTCGCCGATGGTCGTGACCTTGGCCGCCTCGAGGCAATTGTTGGCCCGCACCGACAGTTCCAGGCTGGAAACCGGGCGGTTCAGCTTGTCCTGGAGTTCCTGATCCACGGCCAGCCCCCCGGAATCACCGCGGGTGTGGGCCGCGGCGGTCTGTTCACCAAGCTCGTAGTACTGCACGAACGGGTTCAGGTGCTTTCGCAGGATCTTCGCGGCTTCGACCAGCGCATCCTCGGGCTTGGTCGTGCCCTTGGTCCAGATCTCCATGACCAGGCGGTCATAATTGACCCGCTGGCCAACGCGCGTGTCTTCGGTGTTGTAGCGCACCCGCGTCACGGGCGAGTACAAGGCGTCGATCGGGATTATGCCGATCTCCGTGTTCTCGTCGATCTGCTCCGCCGCCGGCACGTACCCGCGCCCGCGCCCGGCCGTCAGCTCGATGGAGAAGTGTACGTCGTCGTTGAGCGTGGCAATGAGCTGGTCCGGGTTGAACACCAGCACGCTCGCGTCCGACTGAAAATCGCCGGCGCGGACCGCGCCCTTGGTGCTGCGCTCGACGCGCAACGTTTTCGGGGTCTCCGAATCCACGTCCAGGATAATCGCCTTGACGTTCAGGATGATGTCGGTGACGTCCTCGAGCACGCCGGGCAGTGACGTGAACTCGTGCTCCGCACCGGCGACCCGAACGCTGGTTACCGCCGAGCCTTCGAGGCTCGACAGCAGAATGCGCCGCAGGCTGTTGCCCACGGTGGTACCGAAACCGCGCTCGAACGGCTCAATGATGAACCGACCATACGTGTCGGTACTTATCGCGTCGTCGCGCACGACACGCGTCGGAAGTTCCAGGCCGCGCCACTTGATTCGCATCTCGCACTCGCCTCCCGCGCTTGCGCCTCCGCGCCACATCCCCGGCTACCAGCCCACTTACCGCGAGCAGAACTCCACAATCAGCAACTCTTCGACCGGGATCAACACGTCGTCCCGCGCCGGCAGGGCCACCACTTCCGCCTCCAGCGTGCTCGGGTCGACCTGCAACCAGGCCTGGGGCGGCGGGTTGGTCACGCCTTCCAGCAGCGCCATCTGCGCCCGCACGTACTTCTCGGTCTTCTCGCGTTTCTTGACGGTAATCCTGTCGCCGACGGCCACGAGATAGCCGGGCCGATCGACCTTGCGGCCATTCACCAGGTAGTGGCCGTGCACCACCGCCTGCCGCGCGCCACGCCGCCCGGCCGCAAACCTGGCCTTGTAGATCACGTTGTCGAACCGCCGCTCCAGGATCTGCAGCAGCGCCTCCCCCGTGTTCATCGTGGACTTGCTGGCCAGCGCAAAGTAGCGGCGGAATTGCCGCTCGAGCAGCCCGTAGTGCCGCTTGACCTTCTGCTTCTCGCGCAGCCGCACGGCATAGTCGGAAGTCTTGCCCCGCCGAAACATGTGCATGCCCGGCGGGTAGTTTTTGTATTCGCGCTCGAGCGGGTTCTTGCCCGTCTCGTCGCGGATCGGCTTGAGCATCAGGTTGATGCCCTCGCGCCGCGACAGGCGCGTGCTCGGTCCCAGGTAGCGACTCATGCTTAAACCCTCCGCCGCTTGCGCGGACGACAGCCGTTGTGCGGCAGCGGCGTGACATCTTCAATGGACTGAATCCGCAGGCCCGCAGCCTGCAGCGCCGTGATCGCGGATTCGCGCCCGGAGCCCGGCCCCTTCACGCGTACGTCGATCTCGACCACACCGTGTTTCTTGGCCTCGTAGGCACAGTACTGGGCCGCACGCTGCGCCGCAAAGGGCGTGCTCTTGCGCGCCCCGGTGAATTTCTTGTCGCCGCCGGCCGCCGGCACGGAGCCGGCCGACGCCCAGCACAGCGTGTCGCCGTTGGCGTCCGTGATCGTGACGACCGTGTTATTGAACGTGGCCCGGATGTGGGCAATGCCCTTCGCCACGTTGCGCCGAATGCGCCGCTTTGGTGCTGCCGCTTTAGCCAATGGTCGTGCTCCCTGGCGGCGTTAGCCGCGATGCATTTCCTTGACGCCCTTCTTCCCGGCGACGGTCTTCTTGGGACCCTTGCGCGTGCGAGCGTTCGTCCGCGTCCGCTGCCCGCGGACCGGCAGACCCTTCATGTGCCGCAGGCCGCGGTAGCAGCGAATCTCGCGCAGTCGCGAAATATTCTGGGCAATCTGCCGCCGCAATTGACCCTCGACGATAAAATCGTTCTCGATAATGCCGGCGATGCGGCTGACCTCTTCCTCGGTCAGCTTGTTCGCCCGCGTCGCGGGGTCAATCTCGGCCTTCTTAAGGATCTCCAGCGCCCGCGTGGGACCCACGCCATAGATGTAGCGCAGCGCGATATCGACGCGCTTCTGCGCTGGAATATCCACACCGGCAATACGAGGCATACGCGCCGCCTTTCTCCGCGACCTAACCCTGCCGCTGCTTGTGCCGCGGGTTGGTGCAGATCACCCGCACCACGCCGCGCCGCTTCACAATCTTGCAGTTCTCGCAAATCCGCTTGACGCTGCTGCGTACCTTCATCATCGCACCTCCCGCCCAGCGGGTCGGTTACTCACTTCCCGTCCGTCAGGACGTCCGCACCGCCGGCCGTCACGGCCACGGTGTGCTCAAAATGCGCCGCCCAGGACCGGTCCTTCGTCACGACCGGCCAGCCGGTCTCGTCACCAAACACGACCTCGATTCGTCCGGCGGTCACCATGGGTTCGATGGCCAGAGTCATGCCAGGCCGTAACTCAAAGTCGCTGCTGCGCTGCGTTCGATCATAGTAATTCGGGACCTTCAGGTCCTCGTGCATCTCTTGTCCGATGCCGTGGCCCACGAACTCGCGCACCACGCCAAAGCCCGCAGTCTCCACGAGCTTCTGCATCTGCCTCGCGATGCGGCTCCAGCGATCGCCGGGCCGGATTTCCCGAATCGCCAGGTCCAGCGCCTCGAGCGTCACGTCCAGCAGCCGCCGCACTTTCGGCGCCGGCTTGCCGACCGTGAACGTGTACGCCGCATCGCCGCAATATCCTTTCAGCCGCACGCCGCAGTCGATGCTGACGATATCGCCCTCTCTGAGGGGGCGTTCGTCCGGGATTCCGTGGACTACCTGCTCGTTGACCGACGCGCAGATGCACGCCGGGAATGGCAGCCGCGCCTGCGGATGCCGGACGCCCTTGAACAGGGCCGTGCCGCCGGCCGCGCGGATCATCTCGGCCGCGCGGGCTTCCAGCGCGACGGTCGTCGCACCGGGTCGAACCAGGCCCCCCAGCTCGGTCAACACATTGTGGACGACCCGGCCGGCCGCCCGCATCAACTCGACTTCCCGCGGCGACTTAATAACGATTGTGGCTGTCGCCGCGTTCATCAACACCGGCTCGCCACCTCGACGACCCGCAGCACGGCGGCCTCCACCGCATCGGCGCCCAGGGCCGCATCCACCGAGTGGAACTGCCCGCGCCGCGAATAGAAGTCAATCAACGGGGCCGTCTGGTCGCGATAGGTCTCCAAACGAGTCGAGATCACTTCGCGCGAGTCGTCTTTTCGCTGAAACAACTCGCCGCCACACTTGTCACATTTCCCAGCCACCTTCGGCGGCAGAAAACTAACATTATAGGTTGCGGCACATGCCTTGCAAACGCGCCGCCCGATGATCCTATTGATAATCTCTTCATCAGCAAGCCGGAAATCGAGCACAGTGGTGATCTTAAGCTGCCGTTGCCGCAGACCGGCTTCCAGGGCTTCCGCCTGAGCTACTGTACGCGGGAAGCCATCGAGGATGAATCCGACTCCGGCCTGCAAACGGTCGATACCGCTCAGCATCACGCCCGTGATCACGTCGTCGGGCACCAGGGTTCCGGCGTCCATGTAGCTGGCCGCTTGGCGGCCGATCGCGCTGCCCTCCTGGCGTTCCTTTCGCAGGACATCGCCGCTCGAGAGCTGCACGAGTCCGAGGCGGCTCGCCAGGCGCTGCGCCTGGGTGCCTTTGCCCGAGCCGGGGGGACCGAGGAAGATGAGTCGCGCTGCTGGCATTAGTACATGCGTCCCTTCACGCGGCCCACGCCCTCGCTGCCCAGGAAGCCCTCATAGTTGCGCATGATGAGATTGGCTTCCATCCGCTGAATGACGTCCAAAGCCACGCTCACCACGATCAGCAGCCCGGTACCGCCCAGAAACCCGGAAATCCGCCAGGGAATTTCGAGTTGCGTTGCCGCAATCGACGGGATCAGGGCGATGACCGCCAAGAAGCCTGCGCCGACGTAGGTGATGCGGCTCATGACTGCTTCCAGATAGTCCGCGGTCCGCTTACCAGGCCGCAAACCGGGAATGAAGCTGCCCATGTCGCGCAGGTTGTCCGACAATTCTTTGGGACGGAACTGCACGGACACCCAGAAGTACGCGAAGAAGTACACCATCGCGACGTACATTGTGTCGTAGACGAACGCACCCGGCCGGAACTCGTCCTGCAGAAAGCCCCACAGGCCCGTCGGCCAGATGCCGCCTTGGCCCAGCCAGCCGAAGATCACGCCGGGGAACAGCAGGAACGAACTCGCGAAGATGATGGGCATGACGCCGCCGTGATTCACCCGCAGCGGCAGATAGTGCCGTGCGCCGCCCACGATACGCCGCCCGCGCGTCTGCTTGGCCTGCTGAATCGGAATCCGGCGTTGCGCCTGGGTGATCAGGATCGATCCGGCCACCACCGCCACGAACGACACGACGAGGAAGATGATCTTCTCCGGTGTCATGCCGCCCCCGGTGACGGGTGCGCCGCCGATGCTCGCCGCGAAGCCGCGCCAGACCTCGATGAAGACGTAGGGCATGCGGGCGATGATGCCAGCCATGATGATTAGGCTGATGCCGTTGCCGAGCCCGAACTCGTCGATTTGCTCGCCGACCCACATCAGCAGCAGTGTCCCGCACATCAGCCCGAAGAGGGCCATGATCGTGAACTGGATGCTGTTCTGGAATTCGGGATAGACGAGGTTGCTGCTGTTTAAGTAGCGGATCCAGAAAGTGGCCTGGACCACGCACAGGCCGACGGTGGCGTAGCGTGTGTACTCCGTAATCTTGCGCCGCCCGCTCTCCCCCTCTTTGTACAGTTTCTCCAGAGCCGGCACGACCGTAATCAGCAGTTGCAGGATGATCGAGGCACTGATGTAGGGCATGATGCCCAAGCCGAACAGCGTGCTCTGGCCGAGGTCGCCCCCGGTGAACATCGCAAAGAGTTCGGCCGCCTGCTCGGTCGACTGCCCCGCCCCCTTCCAGTGCGTCGCCAGTTTTTCCTGGTTGACGCCCGGCAGCGGGACGTAGAACCCGATGCGGTACACGCACAGCATCAGCAGCGTGAACAGCACCTTCTTACGGAGGTCGGGGATGCGAAAGACATTGATAAACGCACGGAACATCGGCGCTCAACCTCGTGCCCTGAGAAGGGCTACTTTCCTGTCATCTTCCAATGCGTTGCCAATTTCTCATAGTTGATGCCCGGCGACGGCACATAGAAGGCCGCGCGGTGCACGCAGAACGCGAGCAGCGTAAGCAACACCGCCAGGCGGAGCCTCGGATTGCGAAAGACATTGATAAACGCACGGAACATCGGCGCTCAACCTCGTGCCCGGATGGGCGCTATCTTCAGCCGTTCGCTCCAGCCCCGGCGAGCTTGCTCGCCCGCAGTTTCTTAGCCACGTTGCGTTTGGCCTTGGCTTTTTCCGCGGCCGAAATCTGTTCCGGCAGCTTCACGGTTCCGCCGGCCTTTTCCACCGCTTCTTTCGCACTCCCGCTGATGGCGTCGACCGCGAGCACGAGCTGCTTGGACAACTTGCCGGTACCGAGCACCTTCACCGGTGCTGTGGTGCTGCCGATCAGCCCAGCCTGCTTTAACGCCGCGGCGTCAACGTTCTGCCCGGCGGCGAACCGCGCCTCGAGCGCGTCCAGGTTCACCACCTGGTATTCCGTACGGAAATTGTAATTATTGAAGCCGCGCTTCGGCAGGCGCCGGAAGATCGGCATCTGCCCGCCTTCGTGCAACGGCCGCGTGCCGCCGCCCGCGCGCGATTGGCAGCCCTTGTTGCCGCGACAGCAGGTCTTGCCGTGCCCGCTGCTCTCGCCGCGGCCGACGCGCTTACGGCGCTTATCCGCGCCGGCGGCGTGCGTAATCTGGTCGATCATCGTGCCGTGCCCTCCTGGCCCGCTACTGTCACGTCCACCACCACCACCACCGCCGGCTGCTCGCCGGGCACCGTGGCCTTCAGCGGCTCCCGCTCGGGCGGCAAATCGAGCGCGACGCCGCGCAGTTCTTCCACCATCGCCCGTGTCCGCAGGGCCTTCAGGCCGTTCATGGCGGCCTTGACGATGTTCTTCGGGCTCGTGGAACCGTAGCACTTCGTCAGCACGTCCTTGACACCGGCCAATTCGAGCACGGCACGCGGGGCCGCGCCCGCGATGACGCCCGTGCCTTCTGCGGCGGGGATCAACATGATCTTGCTCGCGCCAAAACGCCCCATCACACGGTGCGGGATCGTCGTGCCACGCAGCGGCACGCGGAACAGCGTCCGCCGCGCGAGCTTCACGCCCTTTTCCACCGCCGACGGCACCTCGTTGGCCTTGCCGTAGCCGACACCGACCTGCCCCGCGCGGTCACCGACCACGACCAGCGCGCCAAACGAGAACCGGCGGCCACCCTTCACGACGGTCGCACAGCGGTACAGCTTGACGAGCGTATCCTCGAAGCCACCACGATCATCGCCGAAGTCATCACGTCGTCCGCCACCGCGGCGGCCGCCACCGCC
>JAGVEP010000128.1 GCA_020058145.1 Phycisphaerae bacterium
ATCGATCGAAGAGGATTCCTGCCGCGAGGTGTCGGACGTGGGCCACGACCGCGTCTTTCTCACCGACCGCCTTGGCACGCCGCTCATCGAGATGGTGACCGAGCCGGACATGCACACGCCGCTCGAAGCCGCCGAGGTCGGGGAGCTTCTGCGCCTGCTCGCGCGGGGCACGGGGAAGGTGCGGACCGGCTACGGCGCGGGGCGGCAGGACGTGAACGTCAGTGTCGAGGGTGGGACGCGCTGCGAGATCAAGGGGACGCCACAAATCTGGCGCAACCCGCGCCTGATCTACAACGAAGCCCGCCGACAGTACAGCTTGCTGCGCATCCGCGGGCTCTTGCGCGATCGCGGCGTGCGGCCGGAGTCGTTTGAGTGGGCGTACCAGGATGTAACCCGCATCGTGGCCGAGACCAGCTACGAGCCGTTGCAACGGGCGCTTGCCGCGGGGAGTGTGGTCAAGTGTGTTCTGCTGCGGGGTTTTGCGGACATCCTGAACGAGACCACCCAGGAAAACACCCGCTTTGCAAGGGAATTCGCGGATCGAATTCGCGTCATCGCTTGTCTGACACACACGCCAAACATGATCCACTCGGACCTGGCGTCCGAAACCCTGCAGGGACGCGACTGGAAGAATGTTCGGCGGAAAATGCGGGCGGACAGTGGCGACGACGTGCTCATCCTCGTCTGGGGCAACGAACAGGACACGATCACGGCTTGCCACGAACTCGCGCTGCGGGCCAAAGAGGCCACCAGCGGCGTGCCGAACGACACGCGCCAGGCTCTGAAGGACGGTACCAACGGCTTCGAACGCGTGCTCCCGGGCGCGGAGCGGATGTACCCGGATACCGACCTGCCGCCGCGGATGATCGACCAGGAACGGCTGGAGCGCATCCGCACGCGGCTGCCGGAATACGCCTGGGACCGCGAGGCGCGGTATCGCAAGTTGCGCGTGCCGCCGGATACGCTTCGTCCGCTCCTGATTACGCGCTCCGGTGGTCTTTTTGACCGCATCGTCCGTGAGTTGGACGTCGATGCGTGCTTTGCGGCCGTCATCCTGGTCCAGCGGTTCAAGCACTGGCGTCGCGCGGGGCTTGCGATTGGGCGGATCACCGCGGACGAAATCTTTGAGGTTTTCAAGGCCTATGCAGCGGGCCGCGTGTCGCGGGAGGGCGTGGCGGAAGTGTTGCGGCTGTTGGCCGACCAAGCCCCGGCCGCCGAGACCGAGGTCGATCGCGTGACCGCGATCTTCGTCACGCGCCGCATCCGTCCGCTGACGGACGAAGAAATTCACCACCTGGTGCGTGAATACTTGGCGAAGGTGCGCGAGCGCCGCTTTCCGGGTCCGGCCCAGAAGGCCCGCTTCCTGATCGGCGAGATCATGCGCGACTACCTGGGCTGTGTCGATGGCCGGCGGCTGATCGCGTGGGTCTGCAACAAGCTGCATGTCCCGCCGACCGGTCTTGGCAAACTCAAGACAAAGCCGGCGGACCCGTCCGGGGTCAACGTGCCGCCGGTCGCGGTGACGGCGTCAGACCGCCCCGCGTGAATTGGAGTGCTATCCGTGCCGCACCGTTTTCGTAGTGCGTGACTTCGAAACGCGCGGCACAATCCGTAGCTACGGATGTTCGTAATCCCTACTCCGAAACGAGGAACACACCGCATGGCAGCAGACAAGAAAGCAGACCTGGCTGGTCCCGGCATTAGCACGTACCCGGAAGTCGAGAAGATCCTGCCCGGCGACTACCGGTCTCTGCTCGATCCCAAGGAAACGCAACTCGCCCAGGCGGCCGTCAAACGCTACATCGTGGACGGCCTGAACACAGAGCTCAATCTGTTCACGATCGAGGTGCCGTTGATCGTCGACCGCGAGAGCGGCGTCAATGATTACCTCGACCGCGACGGCTCGCGTACGCCGATCGAATTCCCCTGCGGGCTCGGGATCGAGCCGCGGATTCGCGCCCAGGTTGTCCAGGCCGCGACGAAGTGGAAGCGCATGGCCCTCAAGCAGTTCAACTGCAAGGTCGGCGAAGGCATCAACACCGACATGCGCGCCGTCCGCAAAGACTACTTCCTGGACCATGATCACAGCGCCTACGTCGATCAGTGGGATTGGGAGAAGGTGATCACCGCCGAGGATCGCAACCTCAATTACCTCAAGACCACCGTTCGCAAGATCTGGAAGGTCCTCAAGGGTGCGGAGACGTTCATCCAGAAGGAGTTTCCCAAGCTCAAGGACCCGCGCTACCCGAATCTGCCGGACGAATTGCTCTTCGTCCACGCGGAGGAGATGCTGGAACGCTTTCCCGACCTGCCGCGCAAGCAGCGCGAGACGAAGTACGTGCAGGAGGTCGCGCAGGCGATTTTCATCGTCGGCATCGGCTGGGTGCTGGAGGACGGCTATCCGCATGAGATGCGGGCCGCGGACTACGACGACTGGGTGACGCCGACCACGACGGAAAAGGGCCAGCCGGCACACGGACTCAACGGCGACATCCTGGTGTGGAACCCGGTGACCAAGCGGCGTCACGAGCTGACCTCGATGGGTGTTCGCGTCACGAAAGAGACGCTGCGGCAACAGCTCGAGCTCTGCAAGCAGCTCGACTTCCTCAAGCTGCCGTACCACCAGGCGATTTTGAACGACCAGATTCCGCTGTCGATCGGCGGCGGGATCGGCCAGTCGCGGACGACGATGCTGCTGCTCCGCAAGGCCCACCTGGGCGAAGTGAGCGTGACGGTGTGGCCGAAGCAGCTCAAGGACATCTGCCGGCAGAAGAACATCAACGTGCTGGAGTAGCGGCCGACCCCCGTGTCGGCCGTATGTAGCGTCGGCCCCCCGCAGCCGACGGCAGCGGTCGGGCGATGTCCCGGCCGGAGACATTGAGAGGCCCGGTCGGCGAAAGCTGGCCGGGCCTCGGCCTATCGAGGGCAAACGATGGGCGATTACTACGCCGCGCACCTGTCCGCGGAACGCCTGCAGCGGTGCTACGAGCTTGCACCGCCACGCGTCCAGCAGTACCTGGAGGCGGAATTCGCTTTCGTGGCAAGCCGGCTCCGGGCGACCGACGCGGTCCTGGAGCTGGGTTGCGGCTACGGGCGTATCCTCAGAGGGCTGGCCGCGAAAGCTCGCCAAGTCGTCGGCATCGATACCTCACCGACCAGTGTGCAACTGGGGCGCGAGTTACTGCGAGATGTTGCCAATTGTCAGCTTCTGCAAATGGACGCCGCCGCGCTCGGGTTTGCAGACCAGACCTTTGATGTCGTGGTGTGCATCCAGAACGGCGTTTCCGCCTTCAAAATCGAGCCACGTCGGCTCTTGGCCGAGTGCCTCCGCGTGACCCGCCCCGGCGGACGCGTGCTCCTGTCCAGCTACGCGGCGAAGTTCTGGCCACACCGCCTGGAGTGGTTCCAACTCCAGGCCGAACACGGCCTGCTGGGCGAAATCGACTGGCCCGCCACCCGCGACGGCGTCATCGTCTGCCAAGACGGCTTCCGCGCAACGACGTTTGGCCCCGACGAATTCCGCGCCTTGGCCGCCGACCTCGGCGTGGTATGCCATATCGAAGAGGTCGACGAATCGAGCGTTTTCTGCGAAATCGCCGTTGCACAGGGCATGTCCTTCGATCGTTGAAGAAGTCCTGGTCCCCTGTCCCGGGGCTTTGGGGCCCCGAAGCTCGTAGGGTGCGTCCTCGACGCACCGCCTCGACTACAAAGGGTCGTCGCTCGCGGTTAGAATAGAGGCGGGCAGATTGCCTGCCTGCCGGGCCGCGCATTGAGCGGTCTGTTCACGGCGGGCCGGTTCTGGAGTCCTGGATCGTGCATAGGATGATTGCCGATCACGAGCGCGATTTGGCGGACATCTGCCGGCGATTCCACGTCGCGCAGCTCGAGTTGTTCGGCTCCGCGGCGACCGACGAGTTCGATCCGCAGCACAGCGACTTCGATTTCCTGGTCACGTTCGGCGACGTGCCGGCCAGCCAGCGGTTTGATGCGTTTTTCGGGCTCCAACAGGCCCTCGCGGACCTGTTCGGCCGGCCAGTGGACTTGGTCGAAGCCGGGGCGCCCCGCAATCCATACTTCATCCGCCGGCTGAACGAGAGCCGGAGACTCGTGTATGCCGCATGATCCGGAGAAGTACCTGTACGACATTCGCAGCGCGTGCGAGTTCCGGCTCGAATTCACCGTGGGCCGCGCTGGCGCTGCAGTTGGCCGATGTTCGCGCCCATGACGGAAACGTCGCGGTGTTCTATGCGCCGTGACGTGGTGCTTGCGTGTCTGCTTATCGCCATCAATCTGGGGGCTGCCCTGACCGTCATCCCGATTCTCCAGGAGGCAGCTAAGGCACGCCAGGATCGCCCCTCAGGTTACTTGATTCTGTGGCCGAGCCGCATGCTCACCGTGATTCTGGCCGATCTACCGCTCGGCGGCCTTGCCGCGCTGATGGCGGTTGTGACTCTTGCGGGGGCAGCGAGGGTGTGCACCGGCACACCGAGGTTGCGGTGGGCGTTGGCGCTCGGCGCAAGTCTCTCTCTTTTGGTGCATCTCGTCACGTTCGCAAGCCTATGGACGTGAAACGCTGATCTAACGGGAGCTGCCGTTTTGCTGCGCACCGGTCGTACACGGCAAGACGGCTACAGGGTACCATGACGACATCCTGCTCGAGTTCAGAAGGAACGCTGATGTCGCGCAATGCTGAAATTGTCAAAAACGCCGCGGGCCGCCTGGTCCCGACAATCATCAACGGTCAACCCCAGGTCCCCTATCAGGGCGTCGGCAAATTCACGCCCACGGGCCGCAAGGCCGCGCCGCCGGTCCGCTCAAGCAACGACTACCCGCGCGACGGAAATAAGGTGGTGGCGTACATGCGCAGGGACGGAGGGACGGAGGGACGAAGGGACGAAGGGCTGACTCCCGCCCGCGCCGCAGTCTGCGGCACCGCGGTCGAAGCCCTCAAGATCGCGCTGAAAAACGCCAAAATCCGCGACGGCCTGCGCATCAGCTCGCACCACCACTTCCGCAATGGCGACAGAATCGCCGTGCCGCTCTTCCAGGCCGCCGCCGAACTCGGCGTCAAAGACCTCATCTGGTTCCCGTCCGCGTGCTTCCCCTGCCACGCCCCGCTCATCCCGCTCATCGAGTCCGGCGTCATCCACCACGTCGAAGGCAGCATGAACGGCCCCATCGGCGACTTTTGCTCGACCGGCAAAATGCGCGGCCACGGCGTGCTCCGCTCCCACGGCGGCCGCTGGCAGGCCGTCCAGGATGGCGAGGTCCGTATCGACATCGCCGTCCTCGCCGCCCCCACCTGCGACCCCTTCGGCAACGCCAACGGCGTCAATGGGCCGTCCGCGTGCGGCGGACTCGGCTTCGGACTCGTCGATTCGCTCTACGCCGACCACACCATCATGGTGACGGACAACCTCGTGCCGTTCCCGTGCGTGCCGTGGCAGATTCAGGGCAACAACGTCGATCAGGTTGTCGTGCTTGACCAGATCGGCGACCCGAGCAAGATCGTCAGCGGCACGACCGAGCTCACGAAAAGCCCCGATCGCCTCCTGATCGCCGAAATGGCGGCTCAATTCGTCCGCGACGCCGGGCTGATGCGCGACGGCTTCTCCTTCCAGGCTGGCGCCGGCGGCACGGCCCTCGGTTTCGCGATCTACCTGCGCGACTTCATGCGGCAGCGCAAAATCAAGGCCCGTTTCATCCGCGGCGGCAGCACCAAGTACCTCGTCGAAATGTTGAACGAGGGCCTCACCGACTACATCCTCGACGGCCAGACGTTCGACCTCCACGGCGTCACGAGCATGCGCGACAACTCGCACCACGTCATGACCAGCCCGTTCACCAGCTACAACTGGCACGGCAAGGGCCATTTCGCCACGTTTGTCGACGTCGCCGTGCTGGGGGCCACCGAGGTCGATGTGGATTTCAACGCCAATGTCGTCACGCACTCCGACGGCCGCCTGCTGCACGGCATCGGCGGCTGGCAGAACTGCCTCGGCAGCCCCTGCGTGATCCTGCCGATCCCGTCCGTCCGCGACCGCATCCCCGTCATCGTCGACCAGGTCACCACGCTCGTCGGCCCCGGCGAGTTGATCGACGTGATCGTCACCGAGCGTGGCATCGCGATTAACCCGCGGCGCGAGGACCTGATGCAGGCCCTCAAGGACAACGGCTCCAAGCTGCCCGTCCGACCGATCCGCGAACTCAAGAAGGAAGTAGACGCCATGTGCGGCGGCCCACCCGCCCCGCCAAGGTTCGGCGAAAAGGTCGTCGCGGCGATCAAGTGGGTGGATGGGACGGTGATCGACTGCGTCCGCGAGGTCGAAATCCGCGGCCCGGGCACGCCCGGCGGCGGCGAATAGCGGCCGGCCGCGTGTCGGGCGGGGCCGTGCGAAACCGTGTTTGGAGGCTGTCAGGTCCCGATAACCAAGGTGATCATGCGCGCACACCCCCCTCTTGATCACCTTCGGACTGCGGCACGAAAATCGCGTGTTTATTGGACGTTCTGACACGCGGCGGCGTGTGGAAGATGGTGGGCAGCACGCGTGGCTCGGCAGGGCATTTTTTATGGGGAGCTTGATCACCTTGGTCAGCGGTTGATCACCTTGGTTATGGGACTGCAGTCCGGCGACGGCGAACACGCATGGCCGACGGGGACGTTGGCCGCTACATGCGGGCGGGCGGGTGTTGAGGTGTGGACGGTTGGGAGAGAGGGAGTGGAACATGGCGTCTCCTGGGGATACTGTTCCACGCTGGCGCGGGCGGGCAAGCGAGCGGGTGGAGATTGGTGGATTTTGGCGGGATTACTCGATTTTGGATTTTGGATTGAGGCGGAACATTACGCCGGTGCGATCTGTCCCCCTTAGCACGGGCCGGGGGCCGGTTCCGCGCGCGCCACGCTCCCTCTCACACTGCGTCCCAATCCAATGCTCGGTATGATGAAGCGCGTGACGAGAGGTTGGCCGCTTGGACGTTGAACGGCAGGCGGGCTGCGTTTTGCCAAGGAAACCCCGGCATGGTTGCTGAGTCGATTGCCGTGAGCATTCGGCAGTACCTCGCGGTCGTGCGTGCCGCCGGCATCCAGGTGCAGCGGGCTATCTTGTTCGGCTCGTACGCGCGCGGGACGGCCGGCCCGTGGAGCGACATCGACTTGGTGATCATCGCCCCGGAACTCGACGCTCCGGACACCCGCCGGCTGGCGGACAAGCTCTGGGAATTGCGGGCGGTGACCGATTCGCGTATCGAGCCCGTGCCGTGCGGCCAGCGCGAGTGGGAAACCGACGGGACCCGCCCCATTCTGGAAATCGCCCGGCGCGAGGGCGTGGTGATTGACGAATGACCGAGATTGGTCAGTCCAACAAGCCGCCCGCCCCGCCCAAGTTCGGCGACAAGGTCGTCGCGGCGATCAAGTGGGTGGACGGGACGGTGATCGACTGCGTAAGGGCGGTCGAAATTCAGGGCCCGACCGCGGCTGGAGGCGAGTAGCGGCCGGGCTCTGTACCGGCCGCTCAGAACGCGAAGCGCAAGCGAGCGCCGGTTTGCACCGGAAGGTCGGCAGCCCTGAGCGCGCCACCCTGCCCGCGTCTACAGCTCGTAGCGTGCGTCCCGGACGCACCGCCCTGCTGCCCGCGTCTACAGAGGCACATGCGGTGCGTAGCACAGCGGCGCTGCGGGGCACACCGCCGCGAGGCGTATGACCGTTAGGCAAGACCCCGCGATGCTAAAGCTCCACCCCAAAATGCTGAAAAAGAACGGCCGCAACGAGTTCGTCGTCCTGCCCTACGAGGAGTTCCAGGCGTTGCAGGAGCGCCTGCTCGACGCCGCCGACCTCCTCACGCTCCGCCGCGCCCGCCGCGCGGACAACCCGCGGAAGCAGGTGCTGACGCTCGACAACCTGACCAAACGGCTGGGCCTCTCCAGCCGCCCCCGCCGCGGCCGGCGGCCTCGGACTACCTGACCAGACCATCGATCGTAGACCACAAGCTGGGCTGACTACTCGAAGCCCAGCGATCGCCGAGAAACGCTCGAAGCCGAGTCGAGATCGAAAACGTAAGTCATTGCACGCTGACATGCTCGATATCCTGCTAACCCAAGTTAGGCACTTTTGACGCAAGACGGCCCTGCCGCCATCGCCAAGGCCGATTCGCATTCAAGAGTGTCTAACTGGGGTTTCCCGCGCACGAGGTTGCCGCGTTGCTGGGGGTTTCCACGCCCGCCGTGTGGCGCTGGCTCACGCCCACGACCTGGCGCTGCCGGATAACCTGCGGCTCTTGTTCCTGCCGCCCTACAGCCCGGAACTCAACCCGGTCGAGCACGTCTGGGAATACCTGCGCGAGAACCACTTTGGCAACGACACCTTCCCGACCCTGGAGGCCGTCGGCGAGAGGCTCTGCGAAGGCCTGCGCGCCCTCGCCGCGCAGCCGGACCTGGTCCGCTCCTTGACGTGCTTCGACTGGTTAAATACTATACGTTTGTCGTCAAATTAGTATCAGAAGGCGCTTTCGCCCGTGATTTGCCGCCCAACGATGAGCTGGTGAATCGTCTCGGTGCCCTCGTAGGTGATCACGCTCTCCAGGTTGAGCATGTGGCGGACGGGGCCGCACTCGATACTGATCCCGCCGGCGCCGAGCAGGTCGCGGGCCGCGCGGGCCACGTCGAGGGCCATGCGGACGTTGTTCCACTTGGCCAGCGACACCTGCGCGTGGTGCATCCGGTCGAGGTCCTTGAGCCGTCCGAGCTGCCAAGCCAGCAGTTGGGCCGTCGAAATCCGCCGCAACATGTCCGCCAGCCGCTGCTGAACGATCTGCTTCTTGATGAGTGTCTCGCCGAAGAGCACGCGCTGCCGGGCAAAGGCGAGCGCTTCCTGGTAGCACGCCTGAGCCGCACCCAGCGCGCCCCAGGCGATCCCGTAGCGGGCCTGCGTCAGGCAACCGAGCGGGGCGCCGAGCCCCTCGGCCAGCGGCAGCCGGTTTCGCTCCGGGATGCGGCAATCATCAAAGAACTGCTCCGACGTGACGGACGCGCGCAGCGAAAACTTGTGCTGAATGTCGCGTGCCGTGTACCCAGGTGTGCCCTTTTCGACGAGAAAACCGCGCACACCTGCATCGGTCGCGGCCCACACGACAGCCACGTCGGCCACCGAGCCGCTCGTGATCCACATCTTCGCGCCGCTCAGCAGCCAGTCGCCGCCGGACTTCCGCGCGTGCGTTTTCATAGCGCCAGGGTCGGAGCCGCCATCCGGCTCGGTCAGGCCAAAGCAGCCGATCGCCTCCCCGCGGGCCAGCGCGGGTAGCCAGCGGGTTTTCTGCTCGTCCGAGCCGTAACGGTGCAGCGGATACATCACGAGCCCGCTCTGCACCGAGGCGAAGCTGCGCACACCGCTGTCGCCGCGCTCCAACTCCTGCATGATAAGCCCGTACGCGACGTTGCTGAGCCCCGCACAGCCGTAGTCCTTCAGCGTCGGGCCGAACAGGCCGAGTGCGGCCATTTCGGGGACCAGTTCGCGCGGGAAGCGCTCGTGCTCGAAGCACTCGCCGATGATCGGCAGGACACGTTCGTCGACGAACCGCGCTACCGTCGCCTGCACCTGCCGCTCGTCTTCGGTCAGCAGCCCGGCCAGGTCCAGGAAATCCGGACGACTCGTGTTTGGTATCACTGAGCTTATCTCCGTGAGCCTCGTCCCGGTCGATGCGGTGATTCTAGCGCTTCCCGGCGATCGGGACCACGCGGAGGAGGGAACGGGGGGAAAGAGGGGCACAGGCACGAAGGCACGGAGGCACGAAGGCACGAAGGGGCGGAGGAAGGGGGATCGAGGTGGGGTTGGTCCCAGAATAGCAAGGTCGCAGTGCGGTGGGCTGAAGATGACCAAGGTGATCATGCGCGCACACCCCCCTCTTGAGCACCTTGGTTGGGGGATGAGGAGCGGAGCTGCCAGAACCAGGCGGATGTGGCGTTAGGCTTGAGCGAACGAATGCCCAGGACGCGTTTGGCGCGGCGCAAGGTAGAAATTGACAGGCCGGTGGCACGTGCGTTGCGGAAGATGTCGGGCACGGGGCACGGGCCGGCGGATAGGCAGTCGGCAAGCCAGTCGCAGGCGTCGGACAAGAGAGATTGGTCGTCGTCGGGCAAGTCCACGAGACCGGCGGCCACGCCGCAAGGTGCCGACTCCCAGGTCAGGTGTGGGCCGGGGCCGATGTGGAACGCAAGAGGTGTGGGGAGCGGGCCGTAGACGGATTTGAGAGGTGAGAGGATGCGGCGGCCGGGACAGGCGGGGTCGGCGGTCAGCAGGTGGACGGCGCGGGCGGCGGCGACGAGTTGGAGAGAGCCACGAGCGCGGTAGAGCAAGCGGCGAGTGCGGGTTTTACTCAGGTGTCCGATGGCCAGGATGGCCACCGCGTAGTTTTGGGCGATAGCGGCTAATTCGGCGAGGAGTTGGCCCAGGCGGGCAGAATCGAAGTGGACAGCGGGTGCGAGCAAGGCGTGGAGCGGGTCGAGGATGACGAGGCGCGGGCTGGTGATGGCGCGGATTGCTTGCGCGAGTACGTCGAGGTGATCGGGCAGCATGAGGGGTACGCACGGATCGGATGGGGGCGGGGTGTAGGGCGGTGGCGGATCGGGGAGGCAGGAAGGCCTGAACGGGCGAGCGGCGTGATAGTGCGGGGTGACGCCGTCGACGATACAGACGAGACGGGTGTCGGCGCCGGCGGCCGAAAGGCGTGGCAAGAGGGCGTCGGCGGGAGAGTCCTCGGGCGAGACGAGAACAACGCCGGCGTAGTATGGCGGCGTGGCGAGGCGGGAAGGTGGGAACGGGGGAACGGGGGTATTTCGTCGACTACGCGGACGGCTTGCTGTTCGCCGCGCTGTGGGGCGGCGGTCTCCTGGAGTTCG
>JAGVEP010000308.1 GCA_020058145.1 Phycisphaerae bacterium
CGGGGCCGCCGGCCCACCCGGCGGGTGCGCCGAGCGGCAGCGGTTGGTACGGCAAGGGAGCGGCCGGGAACATCGGTTGGGGGTTGTCGATCGAACTCATCACACACCTCGCAGCGCGGGGTCGGTCGCGGCACGCGCCCGCGGCCGGGGCCGTCCGCCTAGCGCAGCTTGTTCAGCACTTCCTCGATCTGGCGCGCGTCATCCGGCTGACCCGCCTGCCGCGCGAGGTCCAAACCCTGCGTCAGCACGGCCCGGGCCTCGGCCATCCGACCCTGTGCCTGATACACGCTGCCAAGATGTAGATTCACCGTGGCACTGGGGGCGCTCAAGCCGAGGGCCTCCTCGAGCGCGGCGGCCGCCAGATCGTGCTTGCCGTTCTTGAAATACACCCACCCGATGGTGTCCAGCGCCGAGGCACCCTGTTCATCCGCCCGCATGCGGCTGCGGAGTCGCTCGGCGTACTTGAGGGCTTCGGCGGGTGCATTCAACGGAGGTTCGCAGTCGACGAGCAGGTACGCCAGGTTGTTCAGCGCCGCGGCATGGTCCGGGTACGCCGCGAGCAGGTCGCGGTAGGACTTTATCGCACCCGCCGCGTCTTTGGCTACCTGTAGCGTGATGCCTTGAGCCAGCAGGGCGTTTTGGTGCTCGGGCGAGCCCGCGGGTACGTGTCCGAGCACTTCCGTCAGCAGCGGCAGGGCGGCCGCGGCACGGCCCACGTTGCTGAGATACGTTGCCAGCACGAGCCGCAGCCGCTGTCCGGGCAGCGTGTCTGCCGGGGTGGAGTCGACGACGGCGCGGATGATCGTCTCGGCCTGCTCGGGCTGCGTCTTGTTGGCTTGCTGCAATTCACCCATGACCGTCGCCGCGACCTCGCCACTCCGCGCGGCTCCGTCGCGCAAGGCGGTCTGCCACTGCTGCGCAGCCTGCTCGGTCTGGTTCAGCGCCGCATGCGCCTTGGCCAGCTCGATGCCGAGCCGGGCGCGGATCTCGGCCGTCAGCTCCTCGGGCGTGGTCGGGGGCAGCTTCTGAAACGGAAACGCGGCCCCGAAACTGAGCGCGTCTTGCGGGCGCCCTGCCTTGGTCAGCGCATTCATCCGCTCGATCATGGGCTGCAGCAGCGCCGTGGGGTTTTTGTCCGCGACGCGTTCGCAGGTCCGCAGGAAATACGACGCAGCCTGGTCGTAGTCGCGCCGGGCGTCTTCAGGACGTTTCTGGCTTTCGGCCCGCGTCGCAAACAGCCGCCCCAGTTCAAACGGCCAGTACGCATCGTCCGGGAACTTCTCCAGGTATTCGCCGATCAGCTTCTGCGCCCGGTCGAATTGCTTCATCGAGTTGCAGATCAGCCGCACCAGCCGAGCCACGACCTGCTGCTGCCGCTCGGGGGCCTTGGTGCCCGGCTTGTCGACCAAGGCCAGCACGGCGCGCAGCTCGGTCTCGGCCAGTTCGTACTCCTTGGTCCGCTCGTAAAGATCCGCCAGCAAGCGGTGCACGTCCAATTCCAACGCCGGACTCCTGGCCACCAGGGTCTTCGCCTTGGTCAGGTCCGCCCGCGCTGCGTCGTAGCGGCCCTGCTCGAGCGCCAAGTGACCGCGCGTGAGATAGCCCCACACGTGTTCGGGGTCCTTTTCGACGACCTTGCCCAAAGCCTCCCAGGCCTCCTGCCGCTCGTTGCGCAGCAGAGTGAGCTGCGCCCGCGCGGCCAGCCCGCGCACATCCTCGGGGTAGTCCCGGAGGTAGGTCTCAATCTCCGCCTTGGCGTCGTCAAGCTGGCGCAGGCCGAAGAGCGCCTGGACCAGCACCAGCCGCACGCCCTGCGTATCGACGTCGGACTTGTTCACGGCGCCGAGGCGATCGAGCAACCAGCGGCAGGTCTCGGCGACCTTGTCGGGACGCCGCTGACCGTCATAAAAGCTGATCAGCGCCAGACCGACCCGGTGCTCCAACCCGCGGCGTTGCTGTGCATCCGGGGCCACCTCGGCGACCATGCGCTGGGCCTGCTGAATCTCGCGCTCAGCGGCCGCCTGATTGCCGGCCTGCTGAAAGAACCGGGCCACCAGCAACTGGGCGTCGAGCTTGCTCTCCCCGGTCGCCTGCTGCACAAGACCCCGCAGCAGCGTCTCGCCCTGCTCGGCCTGGCCGGACAGCGCGTAGAGTTCCGCGGCGTGTTCCAGCAATTCCGCCCGATTCACTCCGGTCACCTGTTGGGCCGTCTCGAAGAACGGTTCGGCACCGCGGAGGACCTCCTGCTTGGCCACGTCGTCATTCGCCGCCGACGCCTTCTGCCAGGCCTGGACGTACAGCCGCGCGAGCCGCATGAGGTTGTCGACATCGTCGGGGTTGCGGGTGCGCGTTTTCTCGCGCACCGCGATGGCCGCGCGTGGGTTCGTCTCCTCGTCCTGTTCCTGCTTCCAGGCCTGCACCTGCGGGTCGCGCGGGTTCAGCTTCATCGCCTCTTTCTGACTGGCACTGGCCTTGGCCTCAAACTCGTCGCGCTCGGCGCCGTAAGTTTCCGCCGCCCGCTGTTTGTAGAGTTGCCGCAACAGATAGTGGGCGGCGAAGCTCCGCGGATTCGACTCGACCGCCTCCTGCAAAGCGGCGAGCGCCTCGGCGCTCCGCCCGCCGAGCAGGTAGCCGCGCGCCAGTTTGATCTGCAATTCGTCCGACTTGGGCAGCGTGATGACCGCCTGCCGCAACTCGCGAATCGCTGCATCCGCATTGCCCTGCGCCAAGGCCAGCTCGCCGCGGTAAACCGCGCCGCCGGCCCGGTCAAACCCCTGGCCCTCGGAGTACTTGGAGAGCTTGCCGGCCAGCTCTTCCGCCTCGCGGAACTGGCCGAGCACCAGGCGGATACGAAATTCCTGCTCGGCGTACTCCAGCGCGTCCGGCTGGAGCTTGCGCAATTCCGCCAAGTACGTCAAAGCGCGTTCCCAATCCCGGCTCCCGATGTAGTACGCCACGTACTCCGCGGCACGCGCCTGCGCGTCAGGATTCTCGGCGATGATCGCCAGCCGCTTCGCCTCCCACGCTGTCCGCTCGTCCGGCGTGAGCGCCTCGGGGTCCTCGACCGCCAGATCCACGTCGTATAGCTTCAACATGCGCACCAGGCTCGCGCGCGGCGGGTTCTTCAGCAGCTCCTGGACGATCGCGCGGGCCTCGGTGCGCCGTCCCGCTGCGCCCAGCACGTCGATAAGCTGCTGAAAAGCGTCGCGCACCTGGCGATCCGTGGCCGTCGTAGCACTTATGACCTCCCGCAGAATGTTCTCGGCGGTCGTCAGGTCCCCCTGCTCGGCAGCCCAGCGGCTGCGCCACAGCTTGGTCACCACGTCCGTCCCGGTGATCTCCTGCATGGCCAGCTTGCCGGCCTCGGGGTTCAGCCGGGTCAGCACGGCCGCGCGGACGGCCGTGAGCTCCCGGCTGTCGGGGTACTCCGCCCGGTGCGTGTTCAGGAGATCGATGGCCTCCTGCGGCTTGCCGTTTTGGGCCAGCAATTCCGCGGCGTTGACCAACAGCAGCACGGGCGCGCGCAAACCGGCATTCTGATATTCGTGCATGGCCAGGGAAGCATAGCGCTGCGCCTCGCCGCTTTGCCCTTGTTGCCGGTACAGGAGCGCCAACTGCTCGGACGGCAAACGGCCTACGCCGAGAACCCGCCACAGCCGCCCCTGACTAACGCGCAACTGTTCCACGCGGTCGTAGGCCTGTTGATAGGCGCGGATCGCGGCGCCCAACTGGTCGCGGGCCACCAGTGACTGTCCCGCCATGTAGTACGTCAGCGGATGTTCGGGGTACTTGACCTGCGCGTCTTTCAGGAACACGTCGGCCCGCGCCAGGTTCTCGGTCGTTCTGGCGGCCTCGTTGGGATCGACGAACCAGGCCAGCGCCAGATCGAAGCCCCGGCGCAGCAAGAGCAACCGTTCTTCCACCCGCAACTGCGCGCGCAGGCTCCGCAGAGTCAGCGTGCGCTCACGGGCGGAATTCAACACGGCGAGCATCTTCTCGCAGCGCTGCACGGGGGTGAGCGCGTCCCCGTTCGGTCCGGGTTCAAATTGCCTGATCTCCGCGAGGAGCGCGTAGGCGTCGTACAGCGCCGGCTCGAGCTCCGTAGCGCGGGTGGCGTGTTGCTCAATCTCGCCGAATTGGCGGGTTAACTCCGCCCGGTCGGGCGCGGGAACTTCCCGGGGGTTGGTCGAATACTGCACGAGAAGTTGGGCTTTCTCGCGGCCCAGTTCGGCATACAGGAAGCGCGCCAGGACCCAGTGCAGGTTGGGGCTCGCGTCCGCCGCCTCGTTTTCCGCCAAGGCCGTGCGCAGCACCTGTCCAGCCCGCGCGAACAACGCGCCCGCTGCGGCCGTGGCCTGCTGTCGCGTCGCGTCATCCCCCGCGGTATCCGCCTTATCGGGCAGCAAGCGCCCCGCTTGTTCCTGGAGCACGCTCGCAAAAGTCGTGACGATCGGAGCGTTGTCCGGGTGCGCAGCCACCGCCGCTTCGAACGCCTGTTGGACGAGGTCGCTGAACGTGCGGACCAGCTCATCGAGTTTGGCCCGGCGTGCGCCGCCCTGGCGCGCCCGGTCGTAGTCTTCTTGAAATCGCCGCTGCAGCAGCATGGCGTACGCCAGTGCGGCGCGGGGTTGGGTCGGGTCCAGCTCAAAGGCCCTTTGCGCCGCCGCGTCCGCGGCGGTCAAATCTTCGTCCCCCTTCAGCGCCCAGAAGGCCAGTGCGGTGCTGGCCAGAGCCAGCGCGTCGTTCGGGTCCGCCTCCGTCAGCTTGCGGGCCGTGTCCCGCAGGTCCGCGGCAAACGACGTGGTCCCCGAAATGTCATGCACGCGCCAAACGCCGTCCAGGAACGCGTGGCGTAAGACCAGGTCGGCCGGCTTGGCGGACATTTCTTTGACCAGCAAGCTGCGCCAATTCTGGATTTCCCCCATCGCGAACAGGCAGCGGGCCGCATCGATCGCGTACTGCGTGTCGGTCTCGCCCCGCGCGCGGCTCGCCTCGTTGGCCCGCAGGTAGCGGCGCAAGGCCTCCGCCAGATCACCCGCCTGCTCCGCCTGCTGGCCGGAAGCCGCCAGCACCTTGGGGTCCCGGCGCGACTGCTGGAAGACGACCATCGCGAACACCGAGACGGCCAGGATCATCCCCATCACGGTCAGGAACGCGATCAGGTTCTTGTTCAATCGTTTCTGCACGGCCATGTGAACCGCCCTCTCAAGGCTGCTCGCGCGCGCGCGCTGCACCCGCGGGCGCGAATTTGTCGAGGTCAATGTGTGCCTTCAGCAACACCGGCAACACGCGCTCTAACAGGGGCCCGAGTGCGGTCACGGACGCGTCGCGGCCCGCGCGGGCACCGATTTCGCTTTGGAACGTCACTTCAATCTTGGCATAGTAGGCGTAACGCTGGAACGGATTTGACATCTTCTTCCGCACGTCGTCGCGGGTGGTCAGGTAGGCCCCGTTCGCATGGAAGAAGTACAGCACGCTGACCAGATCGGCGCCGGACGCCTCCAGCCAACTTTGCTTGCCGCGGAACTCGAGCACCCGCACCGGTACCTCGTCCTGTGGGGCCCGGGCGCCGCCGACGTGCACCGCGCGTGCGGCACGATTGACCAGATCATAGCCGCCGGCCAGGTAACACTCGTCCGGCACGTGCGGCACCATGTCCGGCTTGCCGGTGTAGTACGTAATGAATATGGACGCGACGCGCGTCAAGTCGTCCGCCCGCTTCTCGGTATCCGTGACGTAGACTTGCAGATATTCGCTCGTACCGAGGCTCTCCACCATGTCCTCGGACATCGGCGGCAGCCGGTCGGTGAAGGCCTTGTTCAGCTCATAGCGCGGACCGAGTTGGCGCGCGTCGAACAGACGCAGCGGTGCCTTGAGCGCCACCGCCTCCTTGCGGAAGTGCCACCCGAACCAGCTCGCGGCCGCCTTCAGCCCGACCGCCGCGGATACCAGCAGCCCCAGGCAGACCCAGTAGCGGACGCTGGTTCGCGACCGTGCGGCGGC
>JAGVEP010000498.1 GCA_020058145.1 Phycisphaerae bacterium
CAGCGGCAGCTCGGGCGGCGCTAGACGCAGCACCCATTCGTGCCGGCAAGCTTCTGCCAAGCGCCAGATGCGTTCCGCCTCGCGTCCAGCACCCGGCACGACGATGCGCACCGTCGGGCGGACTTTTTCGAGCAGGAAGGTCGCCCACACCGCAGTCCACGCCCCGGTGTGCCGCGCGATCGGCGGCAGCGCAAGCACGATGTCGTCGTCCGCGGCCAGCGCGAGCCGCGCCCGGGTCTCACGCCGGCGAGTGGGCTCCGTGGCCACACCCTCAACAAGCGGTGGAATCACCACGGCGCGCGGCGCCGCTACGCCGCACGCAAGCAAACAGCGACGCACCGCCTCCAACGGACACACGAAGTGTACGTTGCCTATGGCCGACCACCGTGCAAGCTGGCTCAGTTCGTTCCCTGCTGTGACGCTGACGAGCAACGGCCGATGTCCAGCCGACAACGGCCAGGCCCAAGCCGCCGACGACGTGGACCACGCGTGCAGAATCACGGCGTCGTCATCGGCGACGACCCCGCTGCGGCGAAGCGCACCGCGCAGCGCTGCCGCACGTAACCCGTCCAGCGGCAGCGGTGAGTGAACACGCAGCACCCTGCCCGCTTGCCCCTGGCCGGCCTCGGAAACACTCGGACACGCCCCGGCCCCGCAATGGACTATAAGTTGCGGCGAAGAGCAGCCCGCCGAGTCCGCGAGCGACTGCACCGCAACCGCACTCTCGTCGGCCGTGTCCTCGGCCACCAAGTGTACGATGGGCGGAAGTGCAGACACGCCGCAGCTTCCGGCTCCCGAGTTATCCGGACCAAGATCAGACTCCATTGCAGACGTTGTTCTACCCGATGCCAGCGCATAAAAAAAGCCGCGGACTGGCTCGCGACTCGCCGCTATGCTGCGTGTTCTCACGCAGTCCGATAACCGCGTCAGGCCGACTCTTCCTTCGGCACGCTGGTTTTCAGCCGAATTGTCCCGCGGATCCTCTTCCCCGCGACCGTGCCCTCGTTGGGGTGCTCCGCATCGGCCCCCGGCATGCTGATAATCTTGGGCGGTGGAGCAGTGTCCTCCGTCTCCTCTGGAACGCTGAGCCACGTGAGAATGCTGTCTTCGAGGCTAAGCTCCCGCGGGACTACGAATTTCTCGCCGCAGCGCTTGCAGCGTGCCGCCCGACCCTGTGCCTCAACAGGGAGCCGGTACTTCGCTCCGCAGTGCGAACAGGAGCATTTGACCGTGTCAGGCATTCCTACTCACCTCGCTCCGCGCACCCCGCGGGCGCTGAGAGCCGTGCGCGGTTTCGCACACCACTGGCCTCATACGGACCATCCAGAATGTCGGCTGAGGATGACGTCGTATGACCGAGATGAGTCAAATGATGGCGGTTCACAGAAGCGCGCTCAGCCACCACACTTCACTGGTAATCTTAACGGCATCACGACCGTCAAGCAAGAGAAAAACTGAACGACCGGCATTCTTTTGCGGACATTATTTATTCGACCTCGGTTTTTGAGGCCGTCGCGCCGAGTTATCGTCGTCCCCACTCCGAGCATCCCTGGCAGACCGGGAACGCTTCCAGCCGCAACGCGCCATGGGCAGCACGCGCCGCCGCCAGCCGGACGCCGGACCAGATGTCGCGCAACGGCTCGGTGGTCCAATTCCCAAGCGCCATGGCACCGCGAATATCCTGGCTGCACAACGCGGCCGTGCCGTCCGCGAGGAGCATCAGGCGGACCCATAACCGCTGGCAAGGTTCACGCAGCGGCGACACGGTCGGCAGTAGCGTGTCCGCCGACAACGCGCCGCAGTGGTCATTATATCCGCCGATGACCGCGCTGCCGACTTCCCGAATCCAGTGGTCGTAGAACGGCTCCAGGTCGTCGATCGTCGCGGCGCAACGCGTGAGACTGGGCACGATGATCGGCTGCGGGCACTGCCGCTCGCGCCGGGCCGCCTCGATGCGCTCCACGTTGCGACGGACTTGCTCAAAGCGGTCAACGCCGTGTACCCGCTGATACGTCGCTGGCGTATGTGCGTCGATCCGAACTTCGACGACATCGATCTGCTGAGCAAAGAGCGCATCCAGATTCTCGTCCGACAGGTCCACGAGCGGGGTGGCGACGCCGAGACCGTACACGTCGGCGGCACGCAGCCGTCGACACACTTCCGCGAACTGGGGATGCTGCAGCGGGTCACCATGGCCGGCCAGGAAGACGAGGCGGTCGTCGTACTCGACCAACTGCGCCGCGACGCGATTGACCAGACCGACGTCCCGAAGCTCGCGGCGGGGCACGCGGTCGCCGCGCAGACGCACGGTTGTATTCGGCAGCGGGTCCGCCGTGGTCAGCTCCAGCTCGATTTCCGCCGGCAGTGGTCCGGCGTGGTCGTGGTCCGGGTGTGCGACCCAGGTGCACAGTGCTGCCGCGGAGGCATCGTCGCCAAGCTCGCGCAGGGCCTCGTCGAGCAGCTCGCGCGACCGGCGCGTGTCCGCCACAAAACGGGCTGCGGTTTGGGCGACCTCCGCCGCCACGTGATAGCACGCCTCGTGGATAATAGGGTCGGTCTGCGCGAGTTCCGGCCGGTAGGACAGCAGTAGCCCGAGCGGGACGTTCAGATCGAGCAGGTTTTGAACCGCCGGCGCCCGCAGGATGATCCCCGCCAACCCCGGCGGCGCCTGTGTGAACGTCATTTCGGCTTCGGCGCGATTCGTCTCGTGATGCGCGAGCATCGCCGCCGCCATGGCCGGATCGAAGACGGCCTGGTGGCCGTCCAGCAGCAGCGCGGCTGCGCACTTGTAGTGGTTTAATACCAGCGCCGCCGCTTGTGGGTCGACGAACTCGTCGAACCACGTGGCGCCCATCAATCCCCCGCGCCAGGAGGCGAGATTCCATTTCCGCGCCGCCACCAGCAGCAGCCGGCGACTGTGCGGCGACGTGTCGAGCGGCAGCAGCTCAACCTGTACGCCCAGGCCGGACGCTTCCAACGCCCCGGCGGCTGCGTCGCGATCGCGCGGCCGAACGACAAGACAACGACGGTCCAACTCCGGCACTTGCAACAACCGCCGTAGCGTGCGAACCAGAATCGGTTGCCCGGCAAGCTGCGTCGTCAATTGCGAGCGACCGCCGGCTGGGGCGGCGACGAAATCCGCGAAAACGGCTCCGACAACATTCATGGCAGCCGCTCCCGGACACGCTCCAACGCTTCCGGCAGCATCTCCAGCAGGAAATCGCAGCCCTCGATGAGCGCCGCGACGTAGGCGCGGTCGCGCCGCAGACGCCGCCGCGCCGAATCCGGCGTCTCCGTTTCCTCGTCGTGGATCGCACGATCCGCCTGCATCCGGCGCAGCTCAGCCAGTTGCGACACCTGGCTGACCAGCCCGTAGGTGCGCTCATTGCGGTGCATCCGCGCGCGCAGCTCGTCCACCTGGCCGACGAGACGATTGAACTCCGCCGGCCGCTCGATGAGGTCGGCCAGCTTGCCGAGCAGATCGCGCGTCTGGGTCGCAATCTGGCGCACCTCGTGCAGCTCCGCGAGCCGTTCTTCCAACTGCCCGGACACGACGTGCTTGAGATTCGTCGGCTGCGAAGCGGCTTCCAGCTCAAACAGCCCAGACGGCAATGGCCGCGTGCAGAAGCGCGCCGCCGCCTCGCGCAGCGTCATGACTTCTGTCCCCGCCAGCTTCATGCCGCCCTCGCACGCGTGGACCACGCGTGTCTTCGCGGCCAGAAAGTCCGACTGGAAGTGCTCCGCGTAGGTGAACATCTGCTCGTCGGTGTACACGTCGCGGCCGTGAATGTCGTTTACCCGCCGCAGACTCCCCCGGTGCCGGACGATTCGCTCCCACTGCCGCATTTCGAGCGTGACAAAGCGGCTCAGCTCGGGCCGCCAGATGCGTTCGATCTGCATTCCCGGCGGATAGTACAACCCGTCGGTGAACGACAGGTCCTGACCCACGAGGATTACCGGGTCACAGCCCAAGTGCTCAGCCAGGTAGAACGCCAGGTGTGCGACCGTGCTGCCGGCCGGCAGGCTCGCGCGCGACGGCGAATCCTCGCGCAGCAGATCGTCGAGAAAGCCCGAGTGCAGCACGTGGGTGCGGCCGCGAAACGTGTCGAGAACACGCCAGGTCACCTTCGGCTCGGCCACGAGGATGGTCGGGCCAAAATCCTCCAGCCCACGGAAGAACTCCGCGGAGATCTCGTGGTAATCAAGACTGGTCACGAAGTGCGGCGGCGTACCGCGAGCCAGGAGCGTCTTGAACACGGTCTGCACGGCGATGATCACGGCCCGGTCGCGCAAGCCGGCGAGTTGGTCGATGTTCCGCGCCAGCGACGGCCCGGCCGAGACGATGATCGCTGGATAACCTGCCGCCCGACGTCCCAGCACTTCGACACCCGGGTGCCCGACGTAGGCCGACAAATTGAACGCGGCGTTCCTGCAAGTGATGCGCGCATTGCGGACGACCGACACGACCTGAAGCCGCGCATAGGCGACAAAATCACGCAATAGCCGGCTCATCTCGCGCTGAAACTCGCTGTGCCGCCGCTGGGTGTACGGCGCGGTGACGAAGCGCAGGCCCAACATGACGGCGGTCATGATGGGCCGCAGCCGCTCGTGGATGACCGACTTGTCCGCCGCCGTCAAGAACGCCACGCGCCGCGCGCGGAGCGCTGCGGACAAGTCTGTGACACAGAACGCGGTCTTGATTAGCGGCAAATCATCTTCAGCAATCAGCAATAATGGTCGCGGAAAACGGCGTTCGATTTCCGCCGCGTGATAGCCCAGCCCAAGGCCGGCGAGGAGAAAACATAGACTGTCGAGGTCCTCGTTTTCTGTCTCGGAGTTGGCTGCGGCGCGCGGCCGCGTCTGAGCCTCCACCAGGGTGCGGGCCTCATCCAGCGGCTGATAACGGCTGTGCAGGTAGATCGGCTTGCCGTCGTCTGCGGGCAGGCGCACCGTCAGCCGGCCATCGC
>JAGVEP010000391.1 GCA_020058145.1 Phycisphaerae bacterium
AGCGGCCGAGCGGCACGGGCAACACTTGGGCGAACGCACCCTGGGCACCGATCATCAGGACCTGGCTTTGCACCGCGACCGCGACGGCCACGCCGGCCACCGCGAGCCAAGTGCGCCAAGGTTCCATCGGCGGCAGCGCGGCCCGCAGTGAGTCATTCAGGGCCAGCACCAGTAGTGCCCCGAGCCACAGCGGCGAGTAGTACGTCCATGCACTCACGTGGGGTATGATGTCCGGCAACGAGCCGGCCGTCTACCGGCAGCCAGAACCAGGATTGGTGGGCAGTGCCCACCCTACGATTGACCTTCGCATGCCCCCCGCCAAGCACCTCGTCATCGTCGGAGCCACGGGAGCCGTCGGACAGGAGTTCTGCAATGTCCTCCGCCAACGCCGCTTTCCGGTCGCGTCGCTGCGGCTGTTCGCATCCCAGCGTTCGGCCGGCCGGACCGTCGCCGGCGTCAACGCACCGGCTGTTGTAGAGGTACTGACGCCGAAGTCGTTCGCCGGCAGCGACCTCGCGCTGTTCTCCGCGGGGGCCGCCGTGAGTCGGGAGTTCGCACCCCTGGCCGTGCGGGCGGGAGCGGTGGTGATCGATAATTCGTCCGCGTTCCGCATGGACCCCGAGGTGCCGCTCGTTGTGCCGGAGGTCAATCCGCAGGTCGTGGGCCAACACCGCGGCATCATCGCCAATCCCAATTGCTCGGCGATTATCATGGTGGTTGTGCTCTGGCCGCTGCAGCGCCTGAGCCCCATTCAGCGGGTCGTCGTCAGCACGTATCAAGCGGCGAGTGGCGCCGGGGCGCGGGCTTTGGCGGAATTGGAGGCCCAAACACGGGCCGTGCTGGCCGGCGCATCGCCGCAGCCCGTGGTTTTCCCCGTCCCGTGCGCGTTCAACGTCTTCAGCCACAACAGCGTAGTCGGCCCAGACGGGTACAACGGCGAAGAGACCAAGATGATCGCCGAAACACGGAAAATCTTCGGTGAGGAGAGTCTTCGAATCGCGCCGACGTGCATGCGTGTACCGGTCATGCGGGCCCATACCGAAGCTCTCAGCATCGAATTTGCCGACAGCGTGAGCGTAGACGCCGCCCGCGCCGCGTTGGCGGCCGCCCCGGGCGTGCGCGTCGTGGACGATCCCGCGCGGAATCACTTCCCGACGCCGCTCGAAGCCACCGGGGGTGACGACGTGCTCGTGGGCCGCATTCGCCGCGACCCGAGCATCCCCGACGACCGCGGCCTGCAACTTATCTGTGCCGGCGATCAACTGCGCAAGGGGGCAGCCCTGAATGCGGTGCAGATTGCGGAGTTGCTGCAGCCGGGCGTTTGAGCCGCACGAAGACACCGTCGCCAACGTTGCGCGTTTGCGACGCTCAGGGCTTGCCGCCAACAGCTCGGCGCGCCGATTTGCCAGATTTACGGCGGCGACCTTGCCGCCGCTGGAGAATCAGCTCGTTGAGATCATCCAAGCTATGGGCGTCCACCCAGGCGTGCCGGTCGCGAGCGTAGTTGCCGGAGCCGAGCTCGAATTGCTGGAGAAAACGGATCAGCCCGGCGCGGCCGAGTCGCTCCCGCAGTGCGGCGAGGCCTTCGCGAGGGATTTCATCAAGCGTGCGGTGCATAAGGTCGCTCCCGCGCTGCGCGGCGCTCACCGCTCAGGCGTATTCGAAGAGCGGAACGACGCCGTCCGGCTGTCCGAGATTCGCGAGCAATTCCTCGATGCGACGGACGGTCTCCGGAGCGAACAGAACGTCGCCGCAGACCGAGCAGACCTCCGCCGGAACGTGGTCGATGACGACGATGCGGTCCCCGGTGCGGACGGTGTGGGTCACGCGGCGGGGTTCATACTCGCCTGGGCAAGTAGCGATGGAGCATTTCATGGGCTGGGGCTCCGTTGGGTAGGCGAGACCCACTTGGGCCTGCGCGGCTCATACACAGTAATGATAACAAGCATCGGGTTCGCTGTTGTGCAAACGATGTGCAAGTCCCGCCCATGAGGATCCCGGCCATAGAGCAGGGCACACGCACCCCGCCGGTGGGTCGGATAGTCTTCGAGCAGCGTGGCCGCCGAGATCGCATGGAGAATGTCGTCGAGCGTGATGTTCTCGGCGACCATCTCTTGCTGGGCGTGCTGGGTCACGCGCAACTGTCCGGCAGCGGCGCGGGTGCGGATGCCGATCAAGGGTTCGTTGGGATCGATCATGGGGCATCATCCTGCGTTGCATCCTCGACGATGCGGATTTCCTCGTCCGTCAGGCCGTAGAACTCGTAAACAAGCCGGTCGATCTGGTGGTCGGCGGCGGCGTCTACGCCGATCACTCCGCCCAACGGCAAAAGCTACCGCTAGTCCTTGGATTCGCGGTTCTTTTTACGACTGCGGAGTTCGGGCGATCTGGACAGCTTCGTCAGAGCCTTGTCGAGGAACGCCCCGATCACCTCGGGGTTAACCGGATCGTCGCTGTGGAATTTCAGGATGCGCTCCTCGCGAGGTTCGCCCGTTTCGTCCACGTCGCGCACAATGAGTTCGAGGGGTTCTCGGTGTTTGTCACCCAACGTTGCACCCTCTGAGCGTGCTTTTATGACTACGCATATCAAGTCCACGATGCTCTTGGCAAGGCTGAGGCCCGCAGTCCCGACCGCTAACCAGACGAGAATCTCCGGACCGCTCTCGTGCTCGACGTATTCGGCATCTTCGATTGAAACCGCATTGCGATACTGGTCGATAATGCGGTGAGCGTTGGAGCAGCAGGAACGTTCGTAGCACCCCGACTGCACTCGAATCTTGATCGAGAGCGGTCTGCCGGGTGCCGACCGCGAACGTGCAAAGGCGGCGAGCCGATCGCCGAGAACGCGAGTCCAAGCCGTTCGTTTCATTTCTGTCTCTCCTGCGTAGCACTTTCGACGACGTTGATTTCGGCGTCGGTGAAGCGTTCGACGAGCGCGGCGACCTCAGGCGGAAGAACGCTCACACGCAGCTCCCCAACAGGGACATTTCTGATCGTCCTTTTGGGTTGAGAGGGGATGGTACCGCGGAGGGCGGCGCAGGGCGAACGAGGGGGCGCGCTGCGCGAATCGCTTGCTGGCGCGCGCCGCTCGAGCGCACGACTGGGATGCCCAGCGCGGCTTCGGCGGCTGCCCAGCCGTGCCGGCCGCGCTCTTGCGGGTCGCCCAGGTGGAAGAGCGGGGCCTGATCGACCACTTGCACAAGCTCGCGTTGTGGACCCTCGCCACCTGACCTATAATCCGCCGACATGAGACATCGGGGCGTTTGGTTTCGTACGCTGCTCGTGGCCGGCGCGTTGGCCGCCGCCTGTGTGCCGGTGCGCGCGCAGCAACAGCGCTTCCGCGAACGGGAAGTGCTGGACCCGAATACGGACCAGTGGGTGGAACAGGCATCGCCGGAAAAAGAGGGCGTGCCGGAGGACGCGCTCGACCAGGCCCGGATGAACCTGGCCCAGCACAAACCCGGCAAGGCGCGCACGCTGCTGCTGCGCTGGACGAAGGCCAACCCCGACGACGAGCGCTACTACGAGGGTCTGTTGCTGCTCGGCGACACGTATTTCGAAGCGCGCGATTTCTGGAAGGGCCAAAAACAGTACGAACAAGTCGCCGAAAACGCTTCCGGCGAACTGTTCGAGCAGGCCAACCGCCGCACCGTCGACGTGGCCCGCGCTTTCCTGTCCGGTCAGAAGCGCGTTGTATGGGGGTTCCTGCGGCTGCCGGCCTATGCGGAGGCGCTTGAGCTACTGGACAAGGTCTGGGAGCGGGCGCCCGGCACGCGGCTGGGCGAATTGGCGCTGAAGATCAAGGCCGACTATTACTACGACACTGGCGACGTGGATCTCGCGCAGGAGGAATACGCGAATCTCGTGCAGCAGTACCCCAGCGGGCGGTTCCTCCAGCTCGCGATGATGCGTTCGGCCCAGGCGGCCGAGGCCGCATTCCCCGGGATCAAATTCGACGACCAGCCCTTGCTGGAGGCGGACGAGCGCTACCGGCAGGTCTTGGCAGCGTTCCCGACCTTCGCCGATCGCGAGAAAATCCCGCAGCGCCTCGAGGGTATCCGCGAGCAGCGGGCGGAGAAGGACCTCTACGTGGCACGGTGGTACGAGAAAACCCGCCAGCCAAGCGCGGCCGAGTTCTATTACCGCGAGATTCTGAGAAACTATGGGGACACGATTGCGGCCCACGAGGCGCGGACGCGGCTGCGGGCACGGGGGATCACAGTCGACACCGATACCCGTGAGCCAGTGCGTTAGCGAGGAAATGCAGAATGATGAAGGCAGAATGCACGAAACTCGCGCGTTATCGCGGGGCTCGTCGACGGATTGGCGGCCTATCTGCATTCTGCTCCGGCATAGTCCTGCTCTCTGGATGCGGTTATAAGGCCGGCGGACCGTTCCGGACGGAGGTTCACACGGTCTACGTGGACATGGTGGGGTCCAAGGAATTCCGCCGGGACCTGGAATTCACGCTGACCGAAGCGATCAAGAAACGGATCGGGAGCGACACCCCGTACCGGCTGGCCCCCAAGGAGAAGGCCGACACGATCCTGCAGGCGGAACTGCTGGAGGAGCGGCAGACCGCCTTCGCCCCGGATTTCCAGACGCGCCAGCCGCGTGAGAAGGCGCTGACGCTCGCGGTGCGGGTGCAATGGAAGGACGTGCGGACCGGTCGGCTGCTGGTGGACCACCCGGCGCTGCTCCAGACCGTGGATTATCTGCCGACCGCGGGCGAGAAGGAGAAATTCGCCCAGGAGCGGGCGCTCGACAAGCTGGCGTCCCGCATCGTCGCGACGATGTATGAGGACTGGTAGCTAGGGTCCAGGGTTCGGGATGCAGCGGGGACGCCGACCCGAAAATCAGCACGGTTTTCGGGGCGAAGTTTTGGCGCCGGCACCAGTCCCGGAGTTTCTGGACGTATAATCCAATGTGGTCGATCTTTGTGTAGGTCATCCAAACGGAGCCCGTACCTGAACCCTGAACCCCGAACCCTGACCCTTGAATCCCCCTATGCCTGACGATCAGCAACAACCTCCCCGCCCCCGCGACAAAGGCGACGGCAACGGCGGCCCGCCGCGGCCGCCCCAGCGCATGTCCCGTGGCCTGTTCAGTTGGATCATCCTGGCCGGCCTGGGCCTGATGTTCCTCTTCATGCTCAACCAGAGCATGCACAAGGCGACCAAGATCCCGATCAGTGCCTTCTGGACGCATATCCGCAACGGGGAGATCGAAAAGGTCGTCATTCGCGAGAACGTGATCGCCGGCGAGTTCACCAAGCCCCCCGCCAACGCCCCCAATGATAGCAAGCAGTTCGAGTGCGAATACCTGGGCGTGGCTGCGAAAATCGAGGACGTCCGCAAGGAGATCGAACAGGCCAGCCCCCGCCGCGTGGAAATCAGCAGCGAGACCGGCGGCAATCTGCTGACGATCATCCTGTTCCAGGCCCTCCCCTGGCTGCTCATGTTCGCCGTCATCTGGTTCCTGCTCTTCCGCCAGCTCCGCCAAACCGGCGGCGGGGCGGGGATGCTCGGAAACTTCGGCCGCAGCCGGCATCGCCTCCTGACCAAGGAGCGCACGAACATCACGTTCACCGACGTGGCGGGCGTCGATGAGGCCAAGGATGAAGTGCTCGAGATCGTCGAGTTCCTCAAGAACCCCAAGCGTTTTCAGCGGCTGGGCGGACGCATCCCCCGCGGCGTGCTGCTGGTCGGCGAGCCGGGTTGCGGCAAGACGCTGCTCGCCAAGGCCATCGCGGGCGAGGCCGAGGTGCCCTTCTTCTCGATCAGCGGCTCGGATTTCGTCGAGATGTTCGTGGGCGTCGGGGCGTCACGCGTCCGCGACCTGTTCCGCCAGGCCAAGGAAAACGCCCCCTGCATCGTGTTTCTGGACGAAATTGACGCCGTCGGCCGCCGCCGGGGAATGGGTTACAACGGCGGCGGGCACGACGAGCGTGAGCAGACGCTCAACGCGATTCTCGTCGAGATGGACGGGTTTGAGACGAACGACCAGGTGATCGTCATCGCGGCCACCAACCGGGCGGATGTGCTCGACCCGGCCCTGGTCCGGCCCGGCCGCTTCGACCGCCAGGTTTTCGTGCCGTTGCCCGACGTGAAGGGGCGGTTCGAGATTCTGCGGGTGCATGCGCAAAAGGTGAAGATGCAGCCGCCGGTCGATCCGAAGCTGCACCGCATCGCGCGCGGCACGCCGCTGTTCAGCGGGGCGGATCTGGCCGCGATCATCAACGAGGCGGCGCTGCTGGCGACCCTGGTGGGCAAGGACGCCGTCGAGCTCGAAGATCTCGAAGAGGCCCGCGACAAAGTCCGTTGGGGCCGGGCCAAGCGCAGCCGCGTGATCGATGACAAAGACCGCGCGCTCACCGCGTATCACGAGGCGGGTCACGCGGTCGTGCAATCCCTGCTCAAACACGCCGACCCGGTCCACAAGGTGAGCATCATTCCGCGCGGGCCGTACGGCGGCGCGACGTTTTCGCTGCCGGAGAAGGACCGGATGACCTACAACCGGTCCTACGCTGAGGCGACGCTCCGCGTGCTGTGCGCCGGCCGCATCGCCGAGGAGTTGCTCGGCCAGGATATGAACTCCGGTGCGTCCGGCGACATCCGCCAAGCGACCGCGATGGCCCGCACGATGATCACCGAATGGGGTATGAGCGACCGGCTCGGGTTTGTCTACTACGGCGACGAATCGCTCAGTCGCCGCCAGCAGATGGACTTCGGCCTCACCAAGGAATTCTCCGACAAGACCTCCGAGACCATTGACGAGGAGGTCAAGCGGCTGATTGACGGGGCCTATGCCGAGACGCGGCGGATGATCGAGGAAAGCCGCGAGAAACTCGAAGCTGTCGGGCAGGCGCTGCTCAAGTACGAGACGCTGAGCGGGGAGGAAGTGCGGCAAATCCTGGCCGGCGGTACGCTCGACAAGCCGACGGTCGCCGACCTGATCGCCGCCGAGCAGGGTCGGCGCCCGAGCACGCCGCCGGTGGCTCGTCCGGTGCAGAAGCCGGCCGAAGATCAAGGTGCCGGGCCGTTGCCGAGCCCGGCGTAGGGCGGCGCGCTTCTCCGGCCGCCAGCGCGGGCTGCGGGTTGCCTCCGCGGGGGGGGGGGTAATCCTACTCCGCCGGCAACTGAAACCGTGCTCGCGCCTCATCACGCCGTCGGCCGAACTTCCGCTCGATTTCGTCGCGCGCCGCGAGCGTGAGCGTCACGTCGCCGGCCTCCAGGCGCAAGAGCGCGCCGCTTTTGTCACAGTGCAAGATGCTGGCGTGCCCAATAAACCCCTCACGCACCTCGAACGCGTACGCCGGTCCGTCGTAGCCCGGCAATTTCTGTTCGCCCAGCGGCTGGATCGTGTGCGAAAGCAGTGCCCGCGACTCGAAGTTATACACCGCCAGCGCGTGCAGCTCCTCACCCGCGCCACGCAGCAGCACCGGCAGCAGCCGCACCCAAACGAGATCCAGGTACACCGGCCCCACGCTGATCGGCTTGCCCGGCTCCGGCAACTCGCGGTCGTGGCTCGTCGTATAACTCGAAAACAGCACGTCCGCCTCGCGAATCACCGCATCGGTCTTGCTGAACACCTCCGGCGGCTGCGCATCCGCCGGCGGCAACTGCGTTTGCTGATGCTCGATCAACTCGCTTTGCCCGTCGAAGCTGCTGAACAGGTCCACGCGCGTGTACCAGATCGTGCCGTCGTTGAGGAACCGCCAAGCCCGCTCGCGCACCCGCAACCCGTCCTTCGCGTACCGTTTCTTCGCGCTCGGCGAGCTGTAGACGTACTCCTCGTGCGCAATCTGGCGTTGGAGATAGCCCACGGACTTGCCGGCCACGGTCATCTCGTACACGTGCTCCGCCGCATCGAACGGCACCTTCGCGGCGTCGGCGTGGAGCTGGTCGAGCAGCGCCTTGCCCCGCTCGAAGGCCGGGGCCAGCCGCTCGGCCGCCGCCGGATCGTAGGGCACGCGCAGCGACGCGGCCAGGTCGTCGAACTCGCGTCGAATTTCCGCGGCATCCGCGTCGACGAACACCTGGCCGCTGTAAATCAACACCCAGACCGTGTTCGCGTCAAACGGCACGCACAAGCCGAGCGAGCGCGTCGTGCCCGCACCGAGTTTTGTCGAATACGTCAGGATCGTGCCCGCCCGCGGCGGCAGCTTCCAGGTCTCCCACTCCACACGCGCCGAGCTCATCAGCTCGGCCGACGCCTTGCCGAAGTCCACGATCCAGTCCTCGAACGGCTTCATCGGAAAGCTGCGAAAGACGATGATCTGAAGTCCACGCCGGCCCTCCGGCCCGCGGCCGCGCAGCAGCCCGATCGAATTCTTGAACTGCTGAAACCGCGTGCGGTCGTAATCCCACCCCGCGGGCAAGTTCAGCTCGAAGCCAAAGGCCGGATCAGAGTAGTTCGCGGCCGGGCGGCTCGTCGTTGTGGGTTGCGAGGTCTGCGCGGAAAGCGGGCAAGTTGCGCAGAGCCATACGAGCGGGGCAGCGGTGCGAAGGAACAGAGGACGAGTCTTCATTCAGGGTCCTCGCTTTGGCGCATGGCTTGGAGCAAGCAACTCTGCGGTCGGCGTTGGACCGCATCCGCCAGTTTCGTTACGCTGGCCGCCCTGTCAACCTGGAGACCGCACTTTGCCGCCGTTTCTTCGCTTCGCGTTTGAGTTTTCCGCCGCCGCCGTCTGGTTCTGGCTGCTGTTGCTCATCGGGTTGGTGTGGCTGCGGCGGCACCTGAACCTCAACCGGGCCGGGCAGGAGCCGGTGCTCTCCGCCGCCGACGCGGACGGGCCGCGCGAGGCGCTGCCGACGCTGACGGTCCTTGTCGCCGGCAAGGACGAGGAGGCGAACATCGCGACGTGCCTCACCGGACTGCTCGCGCAAGCGTACCCGCGGCTGAGCGTGGTCGCGGCCAACGACCGCAGCGCCGACCGTACCGGCGAAATCATGGCTCGGCTCGCCGACGGCGATCCACGCCTCAAGGCGGTGAACGTCCGGGAGCTGCCTGCCGGCTGGGCCGGCAAGAATCACGCGATGCACGTCGCCGTGCAACACGCGACCGGCGAGTACGTGTGCTTCACTGACGCCGACTGTCGGTTTCACAGCCCGGACCTTTTGGCGGCGGCCGTCCGGTTCCTGCAACGCGAAAAGGTTGAATTCCTGTCGGTCCTGCCGGTGCTGGAAGCCCACACATTCTGGGAGCGTGTCGTTCAGCCACCGGCCGGCGCGATCATGGTCTTCTGGTTTCCGCCCGAGCGCGTCAACAACCCCGCTTCGCCGCGGGCCTACGCCAACGGGGCCTTCATGCTCATGCCGCGTACGGCGTACGACCGGCTGGGTGGGCATGAGCAGTTCAAGACGGCGCTCAACGAGGACATGCACTTCGCGCGGCAGGCGAAACGGGTTGGCGTGCGGCTGCGCGTCATTCGCGGCGGCGGGCTTTATACCGTGCGGATGTATGTCGGCTGGCGGCAGATCTGGCGCGGCTGGAGCCGCATTTTCTACGGCTGCTTCGCGACCTGGCAGCGGCTCGTGCTCAGCGCGGCGTTCCTCGCGGTGTTCAGCCTCAGTCCGCCGGTCAGCTTGCTGCTGTCACCTCTGACGGGCCGGGTCGGCGCCGGCATCGCCTTGGCGGCTGGCTGCACCGTGCTCGCACAGCAGACCGTCCTCTGGCGGTTCTATCGTCTGTGCGCCATGCGACCTGCCTGGGCCCTAACATATCCCCTCGGTGCCGGGGTCTGTTTCGCGATGGTGTGCAACGCGATGACCCGACTGACGGGAGTCCGCACGAGTTGGCGCGGGACATCGTACACGGGTGGAGCCTGATTTTTTTTAGCGGGCGCAACCGCTCACGGACCCGGTCGAAGGCGCCGTAAGTACCGCGAGCCGCCGCATTTGCGAAAACAACGCGCGTCTTCCCCTGCGATTTTCCTTGTTAGGGTTTTTGCTACTCAGGAGCGTTTTTCCGGCCACTCGACAATATACAAGCTATAGTCTAAAGCATATTGATTGACCACAGCATGTTGCGCGTTGCGCTGGGATCGGCCATAAAATGTGCCGCTTGACTTCTGCCAAAGGTTAGGTTATTATTAGCGCAAATAACCTGCTAACAGAAACGAATGGCAGGCGGCGTCGAAACGCAAAGGAGTGCGTCGTGGCCACAAAGCTCAAGCCGCAAGGACAAGTGTTGTGCGTCCTGGGACCGGGCGGGAGCTACCGGCGAGAAGTGCGTGCTGCTGGCTCTGGCCTGTTGGAGCTGGATGCCGCACCACTCAGCGACACACAATTCCAGGACCTGCGGGCGTGTCTCCGGGACCAGCTCAGCCTGTTCCTGGTCGCCCAGTCCGGAAAACCTGTCCCCGCCGCGACGGACGCCCGCGTCTGGGCCGCGGCGCGTCGTCCTCTGCCGCCTGTTGTGTTCGGCTCTCTGAGTGCCTTTCTGGCGGAGGAATACGATGCCGCGCGAATCGAGCAAACGGCTGCCGTCGCTGACCCCCAAACAGTTGCGCGTCCTTACGTTCGTGCGGGACTTCATCCGCGCCCGCGGGTATGCCCCGACCATGCAGGAACTGGCGGACGAGTTCGGCGTCAGCAAGGTCACGGTCTTCGAACATATCGTCGCCTTGCAGAAGAAGCGCTGTCTCAAGCGTTCCCGGCACAAGGCACGCTCTTTGCGACTTAACGGCGACGTGCGCTTCCCGGACGAGCGCGCCACGTGTTTGCCGCTCGTCGGCATCATCGCGGCTGGTCGGCCGATCGAAGCCATCGAAGACCGGCAAGCGCTCGATCTCGAAGAGCTCTTCGTCAGGCCCAACGAGACGTTCGCGCTGCGGGTCCGGGGTGACAGCATGATCGAAGATCGCATCTGCGACGGCGACTACGTCGTGGTCGAACGGCGACAAACGGCGCGCGACGGCGAGACGGTCGTAGCACTGCTCGACAACGGCGAGGCCACGCTCAAGCGTTTCTATCGCGAGAAGGACGGTGTGCGGCTGCAACCCGCCAATCCGAACTACGCGCCGCTCAGGACCAAGAATGTGCAGATTCAGGGCATCGTGGTGGGCGTGATCCGCAAGTGCTAGACCGGTTTCAATAAAGCCCCGGCGTCGCGCGGGAGGGCGAGGCTCCGGCCGAGCCGCGGCTCTGACGAACTGCCGGCAGCGCTGGAAGCTGCGTTAGCGCGTGCGCCATTTCGTCAGGCGGGTCTGATGGTCCGCGAGCCAGATCAGATTCCAGTCGTCCCCAATCTCGAGCACATCCAGCTCGGCGATCGAGCGGTACATGTTCAAGTTCTCTTTCGACGTCCTCGTGACGGTCGCGCAGCCGGTGGCCAGCGCGAGCCCCGCAAGCAATCCAACCAGCAGCCAATTACGCATACGGCACCTCTTGAGGGCCAACACACTCAAGTACGGTGGTAGTGTCCCGCTAGCCGCGGTGCCTGTCAACCGCCTGCGCGGTCTCCCCCGCAGAGCGCGCGATTGGCGGTCAACCGCGCCTGCAAGTTACCATCAGCAGGCCGGCGTCTGCGTTGCGTGATTGGCCCCGTCTGGCTGAGCGTCGCGGGCCGGCCGAGAGCGGAGTTCAGTCTGGAACGACCGTCTGCCCACGCGCGGATTTGGCCTTCCGTTGCGGTCGCCGTCGGCGTGGCGCTGACGGTCGCGGTCTATGCGCGAACACTCACTGGAGAGTTCGTCTACGACGACCAGTACGAGATCGTCCAGAACCATCTCATTCGTCATCCGGACCTCTACTGGACAGCACTCACGACGGACATATGGGCCTTTCGTGGCAGCACGGGAACCGCACACAGCAACTACTGGCGCCCGGTCGTAGTCGTCTGGAAGATACTGAACTACGAACTGTTCGGCCTGCGGCCCTTGGGTTGGCGCCTGGCCAGCCTCGGCGCCCACCTGGTGGTGCTGGGGTTGGCCTACCGCGTGCTCGTGCGGCACGGACTCGCACCCCCGGCGAGCGCGCTGGCCGTCGGCATTTTCGCGCTCCATCCGGCGCAGGTCGAGACCGTGGCCTGGCCGTCCGCGGCGCCCAACATCCTGATGGCCGCCTTTCTGCTGGGCGCCCACGTGGCTTATTTGCGCCTCCGCCCCAATCCGGGCGCCGCTCGCTGGCTCGCTGTCCTGGCACTGTATTCTCTCGCGCTGCTCAGCAAGGAGGGGGCGGTGGTCTATCCCGCCATCGTGCTGGCCACCGAGTACTTCCTGGGACGGGAGCAACGTGCCTCCCGCCGGGCCGCGTTGGCCACGGCGGTGTCGAGCGCGCTCCCCTTTGTCTTTGTCGCGGGGGTCTTCCTTCTGCTGCGCTACCTGGTGCTGGGCGCATTACGGATCACGTGGCCCGGTGCACCGGGACTGGGGAGCGTGCTCCTCACGGCCCCCGCGCTGCTCACGCTCTACCTGCAGCACGTGGTGGCACCGTTCGAGCTCAGTCCGCTCTATCGCCTCGTGGCGTTGAGCCCGGCGGACTGCGGGTGGCGGAACTTTGCGCTGCCCCTGGTGATTGTGCTCGTGGCGCTGCCGGCGATGTGCGCTTTGGCGTGCCGGCGGCGAGCGTATGCACTGGGGCTCGTGTGGTTCGCGGTGCCGCTGGTGCTGGCGCTGGATTTTCGCGTCTTCAATCCCTACGAAATCGCCAAGGACCGTTACCTTCACCTGCCGCTGCTGGGTGCTGTCACCGTATTGAGCCAGGGTCTCGCTGACCTGGCCGCCGTCGCGTTGCGCCGCGGCTTCAACGCCGCGCGTCGTGTTGCAGTCGTCGTCGGGGTGCTGTGCGTGGCCGTGCTGGCAGCATCAGGCTATCGCTACGGCCCGGTTTGGTGCTCCGATGTTCGGCTGTGGGAGCGGGGGGTAGAAGCGGCGCCGGGTAATGCCTACGGGCACAACCAACTGGGGAATGCGTGCTATCAGCTTGGGCAGTTGGCCGACGCCCGGCGCGAATTCCAGCACGCCATGGACCTCGACCCCGCGCTGGTCCTCGCGCATCTGGGTTTGGGCGCCGTGGACAACCGCGAGCGACGCTTTGCCGAGGCGGAACGACATTTCCGGCATGTTCTGGAGAAGCTGCCCGACCAGGAAATGGCGCTCGAGCAGTTGGCACTCACGTATCAGCAAACAGGGCGCGTGGCGCAGGCCATCGAGCTGTTCGACCGCGGGCGCCGGAAACTGCCGCACAAGCGCGGCACCTACACGGTCAATATCGCCGTCCTGTATCAGTTGAGCGGGCAGCCGGCCAGGGCTCGGGCAGAGTTGGAGTCTATCCGCGACCTGCTGGCGAGCGCGGTCGAACCTGGCGTGTTGCGCGGGTGGTTCTATCTTGGAGAACTGTACCGCGCTGGGGGAGACGCGGCGCGCGCCGTCGATGCTTATGCCCAATTCCTGGCCCGTACCCGCCGCACCGAAGAGGTCTCCTTGCGCCCACTCCACGCCGCAGCCGAGCAGGCTCTATCGATCCTGCCCCGACCGTCGCCCTGACCACGAATCAGCCCCGCCGGCGCCCGGGCGAAGTGGGCCGCGGGCGGCTAGCCCAACCTTCGCAGATCTCAAAAATGCGGCGGGTCCGAGCGGCCCTGGCGCTATCGCCGCGGCGGATTTGACGCCGCAGACGGCTGTAGTGCAGACCTGGCCCATTGATTGGCGGCGGCGGAACTTGGTATCTGAAGCGCAGCGTGTTTCTGCGCTGTCATTCACGGAAGAAGAACGGCCAGCTCCAGCGCTACTGGAGCGTGGTCGAATCGCGCCGCGTGGCCGGCGGCGATCCGGTGCCGCGGCCGGTGCTGCGGTACCTGGGCGAGATCAACGACAGCCAGGAGGCGGCCTGACGCAAGGCCAGCGCGGTCTTTGACGAGCACCAGCCACGCTACGAGCCATTCGCGATCTTCCCGGCGAGTCTGGGTGCTGGACCGCGGCATCCCGACGGAAGAGACGCTGGCCCAGGTGCGGGCCGAATGGGCGGCCTACCTGGTGGGCACGCCGTCGTTCCGCCCGTCCCGCCCGCCGCTCCGCCGAATACGCCCGCCGCCGGGCCCCCAACGGTCGTGAAGGCCCGAGCTACGGTCGTAGAAGCTCGGGCTGTGGTCGTTGTCGATCGAGCTACGGTCGTAAAAGTTCGAGCTACGGTTGTTGCCGGTCGAGCTGCGGCCGTTGTGCAGCGAGGTTCTGCCGTGCTGCAGCGCGCGGCGGTCGCTGCGCGCCGCGGTGCGGGGCGCCGTCGCGTGATTATCCGCCGCTCAGAATCACGACGAATGGGTCGATATCGTCGAAATTTACGGCACCGTCGCTATTGCAGTCCGCGTTCATGCGGTTGCAGTTCGGGTACGCCGCCGCGTAACCGGCCGGGTCGCTTAGTGCCAGCGCATGAATAACTTGGACAATTCGGAATCCTCAGCGATGATGATGGGATGCAGGATGCATCGATTGTCGAGTGGCTTCGCGGCAAGTCGCGAGGCTTGGCCGCAGCGTTGAATGAGCGCGCCCGGCGTCTGTGGGCGGCAACGAAAGCGCGCGCGCTGGGGCACGGTGGCAGCTCCGCGGTCGCTGCGGCCACCAAGCTGTCGCGCACGACGGTTCATTCTGGGCTGCGCGAGTTGGAGGCGCAGGGAGCCGGAAACGCAAAGACCCCACACTGGGCTGTCGGAAAAGTAGAGTGCCCCGAATGGCATTTAGATAGTCTATAAGTCATTGATATGCAAGGACTTACAGCGCTTGCGCAAGCACTGGCCTCCCGTGAAGATGGTGGTGTTGACAACA
>JAGVEP010000014.1 GCA_020058145.1 Phycisphaerae bacterium
GCCAGCCGGGTGGTCCGCGCAGCGCGCTGCGCACAGCGCGCTGCGCGGACAACCCCACGCTTGCGCGATGGGGCTCGGATGGGACGCCGGCCGATTCAGTCGAATTTCAAAGCGAGCCACACCCAGTATTGACCGCTACGGCTCCACCCGCCGCAGATAGGTGATGGTCCCCGCCACGAACCCCGCGATTCCCACGAGCGCACAAACTAGCGAGTAAGCAGGCACAGCGAAATTGTCCCCGTAACCGAATCTGCCGAGGCCCCATTCCGCGAGCAGCGCGAAGATCATGAACAGGACGAGCGGCGCCAGCAGCCCCGCACACGCCGCCAACGCCGGGCTCGTCAGCCAAACGGAGAAAAACCAGGCCACACCGAAAGCCGAGCATGTGACGCAAGCACAAATGGCCACGCCGTCGAGAATGTCCCTTAAGCTTTTCCCCCCTGGCGATGGGAACGGCTGGGTGGCGATCACCAGCAGATTGACAGCCCAGATCAACGCTACGGCGCTGAGGGCCAGCACGGCCTTGCTGACGATGATCTGCCGACGCGAGACCGGCAGGGAGGCGAGAAACTCAGCCGAACGGTCGGCACGCTCACCCGCGACGGCGTTGCCGCCCAGGAGAGCCGCCGTCAAACCGGACAAGATCAGACTCCAGAGCGCAACCACCACCAGATCCGCAGACCACATATCGATGGCCGCCGCCCAAGTCATCAGGTCGCGCGCGTTGTAGCGCCAGTAGGTCCCCAGCACGATGAGCGGCCATGACAGGTGCGGCGCGAGCAGCACGCCCAGCCCCACTGCCAGCACCAGTCGATTGACGTGAAAGTCCTTCCACAGCAGCGCTCTCATGCCGGCACCCTCTGCCCCCGGATGTAGTCCTTGAAGATGTCGTCCAGCCCAAGGTCAAGAACCTCGACGTTTTCAAGCGGCTGGCGCGCCCGCAGTTGCTCGACGGCGGCGGGCGTGAAATCACGTAGCGTCAACAGCCACTCCCGGCCTTCGACGCGCTGCCAGATTGTGCCGGCGGGCGGCGGGCCGGGCTGCGTGCCGTCACGCAGCACCGCCCGAATCCGCTTGGTGCCGCTCAAAAGTGCGTCGGTCGCGCCGCAGTACAGCAGCCGACCCTCGTGGATGAACGCGATCATGTCCGCCATACGCTGTACGTCGCCGAGCATGTGGCTGGAGAAGAGCACGGTCCGCGGCCGGTCGCAGACGCTGCGCAGGACGCCGTCGAGGAACTCCTCGCGGGCCAGTGGATCGAGGCCGGACATCGGCTCGTCCAGAATCAGCACTTCCGGCTCGTGGGCCAGTGCCACCACCAGCGACAGCTTCGCCAGCGTGCCTTTGGAAAGCTGCTTGACCTTGCGGGCCGCGTCGATGCCGAACAACTGCACGAGGTCCGCGCAGAGCCGATCGTTCCACGTACGAAAGAGCGCCCGGCAGAAGCCGAGCACGTCGCGAACTCGCATTGAGCGATAGATGAAGTGCAGCTCCGGGACGTAGCCGACACGCTGCTTGACGGTCAATGGATCGACGGCTACGTCGAGCCCCAGCACACGCGTTTGTCCCGCGGTCGGACGCAACATGCCCATCAGCATCTTGATGGTCGTGGTCTTGCCGGCTCCGTTCGGGCCGATGAAGCCGCACGTTCGGCCCGTCGGCACCCGAAGTGTCAAATCGTCCACGGCGACCTGCTTGCCGAAGCGTTTCGTTACACCGACGACTTCGACGGCGAATTCCGAGGCAATCTGAGTGCTCATGTTTGGCTCCCCGCAGAGGTTTGGCGATCCTGCCACGCCTGCTCGAACGCGCCGCGGATTTGCTCCGTCGGCAGGCCGGCCGCGTGTCCGATGGCAATGCCGCGCTGAAACGCGCCGCGCACGGCCCGCGCGGATGTCGCCCGCGCCACGCCGACCCCGTCCTCGGTTACGACCATGCCGACGCCACGGCGGGCCTGGACCAATCCTTCGCGTTCCAGGGTTTCATAAGCACGCTGGACGGTGTTCGGATTGACCACCAGTGCCAAGGCGCAGGCGCGGAGCGACGGTATCAATTCTCCGGGCCGGTAGACGCCCGCCGCGACGGCCCGCCGAACGTGGTCGGCCACCTGCTCGAAAACGGGTATCGGACTTTGGGCGTCGATGGGCATCGTGATACTCGGTCGTCGTGCAGCAGCGCACTAGTCTACTAATGCAGTGTACCACAGATTCGTGGAATGTCAAGGAGACACGGCTTTTTCGCTGCCAGCGTGCCAGGTCTCGCCCGTACACTTCCCACATGAGCGCGCGACTTCCGGCGATTGTCCTGCTCTCAGGCGGTCTGGACAGCGCGACGACGCTGGCCATCGCGAAGGCCGACGGGTTTGACGTGTTGGCGCTGAGCTTCCGGTACGGGCAGCGGCACGCCATCGAGCTGGACGCGGCCCGGCGCGTCGCTGCCGCCAGTGGCGTTGGCGAACACCTCGTCATTGACATCGATTTGCGGGTGTTAGGCGGATCGGCTTTGACCTCCGACCTGCCAGTTCCCAAAGAACACGAGCTATCGGCCGGGGAGATTCCCAGCACCTACGTGCCCGCCCGCAACACGATTTTCCTGTCTTATGCCCTCGCTTTTGCCGAGGTTCGCGGCGCGCAGGACATTTACATCGGCGTCAACGCGATTGACTACAGCGGCTATCCCGACTGCCGGCCGGAGTACATCGCCGCCTTTGAACGCATGGCAGCTTTGGCGACGAAGGCCGGCGTCGAGGGCCGGCCCGTCCGGCTGCATGCGCCGCTGATACGCATGACCAAGGTGGAAATCATCCGCCAGGGCCTGGCGCTCGGCGTCGATTATGGTCTCACGCGAAGTTGCTACGACCCGGATGGGGCGGGTCGAGCCTGCGGGGGCTGTGACAGTTGCCGGTTCCGCCTGGCGGCGTTTGCCGAACTCGGCCTGTCTGACCCGGCGCTCTACACGCCGCGCTGAGCGCATCCTGTGCGGGAGTGATGGGGAAAAAAGGACTTGCCTATCTGCGGAACTTATGATAGCATTCTAAAGGATGCTTTAACGATGCGAGATGTCCTATGCTTCCGAAACTGAAGACTGTTCCCGAACCGACTCCGAGCTTCCAGTTAACCAACATCCGTCCGCTCACGGATTTCAAGCGACGCACGACTGAGTTCCGCCGGCGGCTCAAGCGGACCGGCGGACCGGAAGTGCTCACCGTCGATGGCCGCGCGGACCTTGTCGTCCAGGACGTTGCCGCGTATCAAAAGCTCCTGGACGAACTGGACCGCCTGCAAGCCATTGACGGCATCCGACGGGGCCTGCTCGATGTCGAGAAAGGCCGTGGCGTCCCTCTGGAAACAATGGACGCCGAGTTGCGGGCCAGGTTCAACCTGCCGGCCCGCAATGAATGAAGCACCGTGTCATCATCACGCCGACTGCGGCGGCGGACATCGCCGAAGAGGTCGCTCACATAAGCGACGACTCGCTCGGGGCCGCGGCCCAGTGGTACGACGGCTGTCTCGGCGCCCTGGAGTCGCTCGGGCCGATGCCACAGCGGTGCCGGCTCGCTCCCGAAGCCGACACCTTCCAGCGCGAAATCCGACAGCTTGTCTACCACTCGCACCGCATTCTCTTTGAGGTCGTGGGCGACACGGTAAACGTGCTCCACGTTCGACACGCCGCCCGCCTGCCGCTGACGCCCGGCGAGGCTGTGCCGCCCGAACGCGAACCGGCGGATGATTAAACGCGACAAGTTCGTTGGTGCGGTCGAGCGTTACCGCACTGGTCGCCGTCACGCTCTATGCACGAACGTCACGCCGTCGTTCCTCATGGCCGGCCATATTCATGTGTCTTCTCTGTGCCTCTGTGTCTCTGTGGTGAATAATCTGGGTTAGCCTATACTTCGGCCGATCTTGTGGAGCGCACGATGGATCAACCCGCCACACCCGACAGCGGCGTGCCGCCATTGCGCCAGCCCAAGCCCTGGATTCGCGGGCTGGCCGTACTCGTCGCGGCGGCCGGGTGGTACGTGTCGTCCCAACTGCTCATGGTCAGCAGCGGCGGAGTCGAGGGGCGTTTTCTCGAAGCGCTGTGCGGCTCGGCCACTCCGGACGGCCAACCGACCGCTTGCGCGTCGGTCCTGACCTCGCCCCAGGCCTACGTTTCGTTCGGTCCCGGCGGCAGCGGGGCGAAGGTCCCGGTCTCTGTTTTCGGCATGGCGTACTTCGCCTTCGTCGCGCTTTGGTATCTGTTCATCGGTCCGCCGACGTATCGTGGCCGAAAGTGGCACCTGCTGTTCGGCCTCGTTGTGGTCTACGCCGCGTATCAGTCGCTCGATTACGTCCGCATCATGCACTACGAGCTGCACCGCTGGTGCGCAGGGTGCCTGCTGGCCCACGCACTCAACGGCGGGCTCGTGGTGCTGACCGCCCTGGCGTGGCCGTGGCGCCGGCCGGTGCAACTTCTGGAGCCGCATCCGTCCCGGCGCCTCGCGCTGGCCTTGGGAACGATCGGCGTGTTCGTGCTCGCGGTACACGTGCTCTTCGTATACGCGCTGATCGCCGTCAACCTCCGCGCAGACTGCGCCAAGCAGCTCGAGCAGGTCATCAACGACCCGGAATACGTTCGCTGGGACCTCGCGCGACAGCCGGCCGTGGACATTCCGCTGTACGACGACGAGGTTTTTGGCGGCGATCCCGCGGTCCCGCACACCGTGGTCGTCTTCGGCGATTTTCAGTGTCAGCACTGCAAGAGTCTGCACGAGAAGTTGAAACTGGTGGCCGACAAATACCCGGGCCGGCTGCGCGTCGCCTTCCGGCACTACCCGCAGGACCCGGAGTGCAATCCGAACCCGCGGTTTCGCACCGGCGGACATGCCTCCGCGTGTCGCGCGGCCCGCGCGGTGGAGGCCGCACGCTTGGTGGGCGGTCGCGAGGGGTGCCTCGCGCTGCGACAGAAGCTCTGGGAGCACCAGAGCGAACTGCCGGACCGGCCGTACACGCAGCAGTCCGAAGCCGAGCGGAATCTCCTCGCCGATTGGGCGGCGGAGTGCGGGCTCGACCGTGCGGCGTTCACGCAGGCGCTGGATGACCCGGCGGTCGCGGTCCGGATTCGGGCCGATGTCGAGCTGGCCAATCGGCTCGGCCTCCAGGCGATGCCGGCGGTCTTTGTGGACGGCAAACGGCTGCGCGGTTGGAGTCGGACCGAGACGTGGGACGTAATCTTCGGCCATGGCCCGAGCGCTGCAACGCAACCGGCGTCCGCGCCGGCGACACCGTGAGCGGGCTAATCCGTTAGTCCCGCCAGAGCTCGCCGGGCAGGTTTGTGCTGGGGGTCGAGTTTCAGTGCCCGTCGTAACGCTGTTTGGGCAGGTTCACGCTGGCCAACCAACAAGTAGGCGCGGGCCAGGTCATAGTGCAACTCAGCGTTGTCAGTGTCAATTTCGGTGGCGGCACGGAATTCTGAGACCGCCTCTGCCGCGCGTCCGCAAATCAGCAGCAAGTGGCCGAGCGCCGCATGGGACGGGGCGCTGGTCGGGTCCCGTTCGATTGCCGTGCGGAGTTCCTGCTCGGCCTCGTCCAGTTGACCACACATGGCGAGCGTAATGCCGAGCCGATAGTGGGTTTCCGCACTCTGCGGGGCCACGGCGACCGCTTGGCGAAGCACGTCGAGCGCCTCGTCCCCGCGCAGATCCTCCAGCAACATGTCCGCGAGCCCGAAGCGCGCGGCGAGCAAAGCGGGGCGCAGCAACGTCGCGGCCTGATAATGCTGTGCGGCGCGCTCGGTCTGCCCCATGGCCGCGCAGGCCCGGGCCAGTTCGAAGCGGACGCGGGCGCTGTGGGGACCTGCGGGTGGTTCATGCTCGAGCGCATCGGCCCACAGAGTCACGGGGGTGCGCCACACAGAGCACTGACGCCACGTCTGCACGCCGAGCACGCCCGCTGCGCCCACACCGCCCAGCAGCAGCA
>JAGVEP010000230.1 GCA_020058145.1 Phycisphaerae bacterium
CCGGCACGCCGACACGCCGGCTGGCGCGAGGCGCTGCGAAGCCAGCGCGGACAGCGCGGGGCGACGCGCACGCACCGGGTACTCCGCGGAGGCGATCGGTCGGAGATCTACGGGCAGGTTTTCGAGTTCAAAAATCGCCCGCGCGAACTCGAACCAGGTGCAACTGTCGCGGGCGGCGACGTGGTACACACCGCGGACGCTGCGCTGGACCAGCGCGCTCAGCGTCGCGGCACATTCCGCTGTGGACGTCGGCGACAGCCGTTGATCGTCGACCACGCGAATCGGCTTCCCGGCGGCTGCCAGGCGGAGCATGGTTTCGACGAAATTGCCACCCTTGCCACGGGCCCCGGCGTGGCCATAGAGGCCGCAGGTGCGCACGACCAGAGCACACGTGTTGTAGGCGAGCGTCAGATGCTCGCCGGCGAGCTTGGTGGCGCCGTACACGTTGAGCGGCCCCGGGGTATCGTCTTCGCGGTACGGCGCGGTGCGGGCCACGGCGGCGCCGAACACATAGTCGGTACTGATGTACGCGACCGCGGCACCGATCTCCTCGGCACACCGCGCCACGTGCAGGGCGCCCACCGCGTTGATCGCAAACGCGTCGTCTGGCTCGTCTTCGCACAGGTCCACGTTCGTCTGCGCGGCGCAGTTGATGACGTACTCCGGACGGTGCTCGTGCAGTGCGGCCTGGACCTGCGCCGTACGCCGAATGTCGAATTCCGGCCAGTCCAGACCGACGACGTCGCCGGCGAGCACCCGCCGCAGGTCGGTTCCGAGCTGGCCGTTGGCGCCGAGAAGGAGAATGCGCATTGGAGTTTCAACGCGTGTCGCGATGCTCCCCTTGTGGCTACAGCCCGACGCCCCTGCCAGGTGAACGCGCGGCCACGGCGCGACGGTCCTCAGACGGCCCCATACTGTCGCTCGTAATAAAGCCGGTACTCACCCGACTTGATCGACCGCCACCAGCGCTCGTTTTCGACGTACCAGCGCACCGTGTCGCGCAGACCCTGCTCGAAACCGATCCGCGGCGACCAGCCGAGCTGCGTCGAAATCTTGCCCGCGTCGATAGCATAACGGCGATCGTGGGCCGGACGGTCCTTTACGTGCCGAATCATGGATTCGTCTTTCCCGAGCGCACGCAGGATGGCATGTGTGAGCAGCAGGTTCGTCAGCTCGCTACCCGCGCCGATGTTGTAGATTTCGCCCGGCTGGCCGCGCTCCAGCACCGCCAGGAGCGCATCGCAGTGATCCCAGACGTGAATCCAGTCCCGCACGTTCAGCCCATCGCCGTACAGCGGAATGGGCTGGTCCTCCAGCAGATTCGTGATGAAAAGCGGAATGACTTTCTCGGGAAACTGATACGGGCCGTAGTTATTCGAACAACGCGTGATGACCGCGGGCAGGCCATGCGTCTCGTGGTACGCGCGCACCAGCAGGTCCGCGCTGGCCTTCGAAGCGCTATACGGGCTGTTCGGCGCCAGCGGGCTGGTCTCGGTGAACTTGCCGACCGGGCCGAGCGAGCCGTACACCTCGTCGGTCGAGACCTGCAGAAACTTCGGCACGCCGTGGCGGCGACTCTGGTCGAGCAGCACCTGCGTACCCAGGACGTTGGTGCGCACGAAGTCGGCCGCACCCTGGATGCTGCGATCGACGTGGCTTTCGGCGGCGAAGTTGATGACCCCCCAGACCGACCGCGCCAGCACTTCGGCAACCGCCGCGTCGTCGCAGATGTCGGCGTGTACAAACTCGAAGCGCCCGCACTCCTCAAATCCCGCCAGGTTCTCGAGATTGCCGGCGTACGTGAGGGCGTCGAAGGCGATGATGTGCCAGTCCGGCCGCTGCGCGAGCGCGCGCCGCACGAAGTTCGCGCCGATGAAGCCCGCGGCACCCGTGACGAGTAGTGTTTTCAAGCCACGAACTCCCTAGGACGCCGCCAGGACGCCGCTCGGGCGCCGCGTGGTGTGGTTCGCGCCGCCGCTGGCAACCAGGTTCGTGGCCCGCAGCAGCGACTCAAACGTGCCCGCATCGGTCCACCAGCCGTCGAGGATTTCGTACTCGAGCGTGCCCTGTTCGAGGTAGAAATTGTTGACGTCGGTGATCTCCAGCTCACCGCGCGCCGAAGGCTGGAGCGAGCGGATGAATTCGAAGACCTGCTCGTCGTACATGTAAATGCCGATCACGGCATAGTGGCTCGCGGGCTGGGCGGGTTTCTCCTCGATGCGCACGATGCGGTCGGCGTCGAACACCGCGACGCCAAAACGCTCCGGATCGGGCACCTCCTTCAGGTACACCCGCCCGCCGCGCGGCTGGCTGAAGAAACTGGCCACGCCCTGGCGAATGTCCTTCTCGATAATGTTATCTCCCAGCACCACCACGATCTTGTCGCGGTCCGCAAAGTCCTCGGCCAAACGCAGCGCGTCGGCGATGCCACTTTCGCCTTCCTGATAGGCATAGTGGAGCTCCTTGAGCCCGAACTCCTTGCCGTTGCCGAGCAGCCGCAGGAAGTCCCCCGCGTTGTTGCCGCCCGTGACGAGCAGGACATCCCGGATCCCGGCGCTGACCAGGCACTCCAGAGGATAGTAGACCATCGGCTTGTCGTACACGGGCAGGAGGTGCTTGTTGGTAATCTTCGTGAGCGGCCAGAGCCGCTTGCCCAACCCGCCAGCCAGAATCACGCCTTTCATGCCATACTTCCTTGTCCTTGGCCTTCCTTTGCCGCTCGTGCGCAGCGCCCGGCAGGTGCGCTGCGGCCTTGTGGCTGGCGCTACGCGCTCGGCACGAGCGGGCGCCTTGTA
>JAGVEP010000144.1 GCA_020058145.1 Phycisphaerae bacterium
ATCTCTTCACGCGCATCGAGCGGCGGCACCGGCGGGGGACGGGGGGGCGACGTGACCGTCGCCTCGTTATCGTCCGCTTCGGCCGACCGCGGCACGTGCGACAGCGCGCTGACATCGAACGACTCGATGTCGGCGCCCAGTTCCGCATGCTCCATGACCGCCGCGAGCATTTCGTCCGCGTCCTGGTAGCGCTCGTTGGGGTCCTTGGCGAGCGCCTTGGCAATGATCGGCCCAAATGGTGCGGCGATACCGCTTACGTCGGCGTTGTCGCGCACGTGCCGCATCAGGACCTCGGCCATGCTGGACCCGGTGAACGGCAACCGGCCGCTGAGCATCTCGTAGAGGATCACGCCCAGGGCGTAAATGTCGATCGCCTTCGTGTAGCTGCCCGAACCGATCTCCGGGGCCATGTAGTGTACGGTGCCGACGCTGACAGTCTGACCGCTGTGCTGTGAGACCGAAATGTGCTTGCTCAGGCCGTAATCGCCGATTTTCACGTAGCCGTCATCGTAAAAGATGTTGGCCGGTTTCAGGTCGCGGTGCACGATGCCGCGCTCGTGCAGGTAGCTGAGTCCCTTGGCGATACCTTTGAGGAAGAACGCGGCCGTCTGAATGCTGAAACCGCCCGGCTCCGCCGACATCAGCTCGCGCAGCGATGGTCCGCCGACATATTCCATGATGACGAACGGTTCATTGGCAGGATTGCGGCGTACGTCGAAAATCGAGATGAGGTACGGGCTCTTGAGATTCATCACGTGCGCGATGCCGCGCAGCTCGATCTCCGGATTCTCGCGCAGGTACTTCAGTGCGACCTGCTTGCCGGAGTCGGTCAGGGAGTAGTAGACCTCACCAAATCCGCCGCGACCGACGGCGCGTTGAACCGTGACGCCCTCGAGCGGGCGATCACCATGTTTGAACGTGTAGGGCACGGTTCATCCTCCAGTAGCGGCCGGGCTCTGTACCGGCCGAGTAGCGGCCGGGCTCTGTACCGGCCGACGCGTCGGCCCCCTACGGCCGGCGTTGGCCTTTACACCATTTCGTAGGGCTTGACTGTCAGCCGCACGTCGCCACACTCCAGCGTCTGTCCGGCCGCCACTGCCTGCACGGGCGCCGCGGCCCAGCCATCACCGGCGGTCTGCCGGGCGTGCAGCGCGCCGCCGCGAGCGAAGAGCACCAGTTGCCCGTTGCCTTCGCGTGTTCGCACGTGGCAACTCACGCCCGGTCCGATCAGGCACGTATCCTGAAACAAGACGATTTCACTCACGTCCTGGGCCAGACGATTGCGATGCGAAAGACGCAGCACCGCGGTGTCACTCTTGGCACTCGGCCGGCAGAACACCATTCGCGTCTGCGAGCCGAGCACCAGCCGGTCGCCGTCGCGCAGCAGCGTGTGCTCGACCACGCGATGATTGACCTCGACGCGGCCATAGGCCGTCAGAAAATAGTCTTCGCCACGTCGAATGATATCCGCGTGATGGGTGTGCAAATCGCCGGGCAAGGGAACATCTACCGCGACAGCGCTCCCGCCACGGCCCAGCCGTACGCGTTCGCCCGTCACCAGCAACGCACTGGCGGCTCCGTCCACGAGCAAGAGCAGCGGCTTTTCCAACCGCAGCGCGTGCGGATCGACAGGGTACTCGCCGCGCAGCGGTGCCACCGCCAGGAGTGCCGTTTTCCCAGGGCGGTCACCCACCGTCGGCGGGGCGGCCCGCGAGGCGCACAACCCGAGCGGCGAGGCGGTGAGGCGTTCCTGCGCGTCCGACAGGCTCGCCAGCGCCGTCAGGGCGTCATTCACCCACGGCACGTCGGCGCGGATGCCCTTCAGCCGTAGCAGCGTTTGGCGTAGATTCGTGTAGTCGGCGGCAGACAGGTTGGTCGCAGCCCGGGCGCATAGCTCCGCGAGTCGCGCGCCCTCCGCGACCGTCGGCTCTCGATCAATCAACGGATCGAGCTGTGCGTGGGCGGTCAGCAGCCGGTCCACGTGACCGTCGGCAAACCACTGCTGACACGCGCGCCGGCAGCTTTCGCCCAGCCGAACCGCGAACGCATCGGTTTCGCCGGACCGCCCGTGCCGCCGGCAGGCCTCTTGCCACAGCCGTAGTGCGCCAAGCACGTCCTCGCGCCCCAGGGCGTCAGCGGCTTGGGCCAGCAATTGTCCGCTGCGTTCGACGCGGCGCTCGAGTTCCTGTGCCAGTGCCTCACGCTGCTGCGGGTCTTTGACACCGTCGAGATCCGCTCGCATCGTCTCGAGCCGCCCGGCACGGAGCAAATCCGCAGCCCGCCCGGCCGCGGCTTGCGCCTCGGCGTCCGCGCGAACGTCGGCCTGCATTTCCTCAGCTACTTGTTGTCGCAGTGTTTGCACCGCCGAGGTCGCCCGCCCGAAGGCCGCCAGCTTGTCGAGATCGGCTAGCGCAGCGCGCAGGCGTCCCGCCTGACGGTGCAGCCGCGCGCGGGCCATCAGCGGTTTGACCAACTCATCGAGCAGCCGCTGCCCACGGGTGTGCTCGCGCAAGTCTTCCCGCTCGACGGCGGCACAGGCGTCGTCAATCCGCCCCTCGCGGAGCGCCTTCTCCGCCGCACCGATGCGCACAAAGAGCCAGCGGCCAAACATGCTCGTACCTCGCGTTGCGTCGCCGGAGGGCGGACGAGCGAATCTTACCACGTTCACCGGACGGCCCGGCAGCCGCCGCGGGCACCGCGGCCGGGGCCTCGGCACCGTCCGCCAGCGTATTCGTCCGGCGGGGCCCGTTATTCGCGCGCCCCGTCCGGCACGTCCGGTAACGCGCAAAAGTTGCTTCATAGGGGGCATATCTGTGTTTTCCTGGAGATGACCGCGGTTCCTGCCGAAAGCGGATAATGGCAAAAGCCACGGACATGTTCGGCAAACGACATCGAGTGCCTCGGGACCGGAACGAAGCTGTGGTTGCCCCCAGACGGGGGACGCGGCCTGAACCGAGAGGTGATGTCATGTTGGCAATGGCCTGGTTGTTCGAATTCCTGTCGTGGGCGGCCTCGCTGGTCGTCTACGGCGCGGAAGGCTAGGACAGATCGACGGCGGAGGGGAAGAAGGCCGGGTAAGTGTCATGTCGACACGGCCACGGTATCAAGAATCGCTCTACAGCCCCCGTGAACTGATCTGCGGCGCCTACATCGCGGCTG
>JAGVEP010000011.1 GCA_020058145.1 Phycisphaerae bacterium
GAGGCGGGGCGCGCGGGGTTCCTGCCTCACCACATCCGGCAGGTCGTCGTGGATTCCGCCCGCTGCGCATGGGCCAGGCGTTTCGCGATGCTGCCGTAGTCTCGGAGCCCCCTCCCTCACTGTCCTCACCGCCCGAATTGCTCCCCCCGTCCGGGGGGAGAGTACGCAGAGCAACACATCTGCCTAACGCGAATCTGGCTATTGCGAATAGCGTCTCCACCCGAGTCTCGCAGAGGGGCCGGAGGGAGTGCGTCGATCTGGGTACACTCCCCCCGGACGGGGGGAGCAATCGGACGCACTGCGCGCAGCGAGGGAGGGGGCTCTGAAGGAGGGGGCTCGCCGTAGTGCTACCCTGCGCGCGTGGATCGTCGCGCCCGGCCCCGCTGGCCTGCGTATGCTGGCGGCGGAGTTGCTGGTTACCCAAGGCGCACAGCTCGCCGTCGCGAGCGATTCCACACCTGTTCCAGTCGCGGAGTGTCGCACCCTGCGGGAGCTGTACCGGAGGGCGACCGCTGTTCCCGAAAAGCTGCCGGCGGTCTTTCGCGTTGACCATGAGCCGGTGCCGTTCATCCTGGGCTACGCCGTCGCGGATGACATCGCAGCGGCCGGGACCACGGGGGCGGCGGCGCTAGTTGTGTGCGTCCTGGCGCTTTGCGCATGGGTCTTCAGTTGGCGCGCGTCACCTGCGGCGCCGCTGCGACGCCAGGAGCAGATTATCACGCTGCTGGCCGCGCTGCTCATTACGGCGGGGGTCACTCAGCTTCCGCTCTGGGAACGCGTGGCATACGACGATTTTCGACGCCTCGACGCTGGCGCGCTCGCCTGGCCGCGCCTGCCGCTAGCTTTTTCTGCGTACGCGCTGGCGGCGTGTGTTGCCCTTGGCGGCGCGTTGGGAATCTGGCAGCGGCGTGGACGGCCGCAGTGGGTGGCGGGCGTGGCTCGTTTGTCTGCGGTCACATGCTTGTCATTGAGCGTCACGGCAACACTACTCGCGTTTAGGGCTGGAACCCAGGCGTGGGACCACGATCGCCGGGTCGCCGAAATGGACGTTATGACTTGGGAGCACCACAGGTACGGCAGCGCGGAGCCGCTTGAGGTTCTGCGGCGCTGGCGTCCATAATACGGCGAATCGGACGTCGTCATCCGTTGTGAAGCGAGCCAGACATGAAGACCATCATCGAACCGTTCCGCATCAAAGTCGTCGAACCCATCCGCATGACCACGGGTGCGGAGCGTGAGCAGATTCTCGCCGAAGCCGGCTTCAATTTATTCCTGATCCGCGCCGAGGACGTGCTCATCGACCTGCTCACCGATAGCGGCACGGGCGCCATGAGCAGTCTGCAATGGGCCGGCATCATGCGCGGCGACGAGTTGTATGCCGGTGCCAAGAGCTGGTACGTGCTGCGCGACAAAGTCCGGGAAATCACGGGCTTTGAGCACGTGCTGCCGACGCACCAGGGCCGGGCGAGCGAACGCATCCTCTTTGAGCTCGTCGGCGGCAAGGGCAAAGTCGTCCCGAATAACAGCCATTTCGACACCACCCGTGCCAACATCGAGCATACCGGCGCGAAAGCCGTCGATCTGGTCATCGAGGAGGGCCGGCAGCCGACCTCACGGTACCCGTTCAAGGGCAATATGGACCTGACGAAGCTCGAGGGCCTCATCAAGGAGGTCGGTCCCCAGAACATCCCGCTCGTCATGGTCACGGTGACCAACAACAGCGGGGGCGGGCAGCCCGTCAGCCTGGAGAATCTCCGCGCGGTGCGGAAGCTGTGCGACCGGTACAAGCTACCGTTCTTCCTGGATGCCTGCCGCTTTGCCGAGAACGCCTGGTTCATCAAGCAACGCGAGCCGGGGCAGCAGGACCGCAGCGTGCGCGAGATCGTTCGCGAGATGTTTACGCTCGCCGACGGGGCGACGATCAGTGCCAAGAAGGATGGGCTCGTCAACATCGGGGGTCTGCTGCTCTTGCGCGACGCGGGGCTCGTCCGCCGGGCCGATGAACTGCTGATTCTCACGGAGGGCTTCATCACGTATGGCGGACTCGCGGGCCGCGACCTCGAAGCCATGGCGCAGGGCTTCGAGGAGGTCGTCCACGAGGACTATCTCCAGTACCGCATTCGCAGCACGGCTTATTTGGGTGAGAAACTGCTGGCCGCGGGCATTCAGATCGTCGAGCCGCCCGGTGGACATGCGATCTATATCGATGCGAAGCACTTCGCCCCGCACATCCCGCCGCAGCGCTTCCCCGGCCAGGCCCTCGTGGTGGGCCTGTACCGCCACGCGGGCATTCGCGCCGCTGAGATCGGCAGCGTGATGTTTGGCCAGGGCACGCCGCCGCCGATGGAGCTCGTGCGGCTGGCCATCCCGCGGCGGGTCTACACGCAAAGCCACGTGGACTATGTGGTCGAGGCAATCATCGAGGTCTTTGGGCAGCGCGACCGGCTGCGGCCACTGGAGATCGTCGCCGAGCCGCCGACGCTACGGCACTTTACGGCTCGGTTCCGGGAGCTGTAGCGACCGGGCCTGTGGAAGACAATCAGAGCCGCGCCCGGCTGCGGCCACTTCCGCTTCCTACGGGCGCGGCTCTGATTATCGAGCGTGCTGGCAGCTAGTGTACTGCCTCGTTAGAAACAGCACATGAGCTGGGTGGAGTGGGCGTCTCGCCCGCGCCGCGGGCGGCCAAGATGGCCACCCCAGCCATGCGCTGATAACTGTGACGCACTACGCTAGCTCCTGTTGACCTGCGCCGCCAGTTCTTCCGTCTGATCCAGCAGTTCCTTGAAGTTCTTCATCGCATCCTGAATGTACGCGGGCGTGGTCATATCGACCCCGGCGTCCCTTAGCAGCTCGATGGCATACTTGCTCGAACCGCTCTTTAGGAAGCGGAGGTACTTCTCGACCGCCCCGGGCTCCTTGTCCATGATCCGCCGCGCGATGTTCGACGCGGCGCAGAAACTGGTGGCGTATTTGTAGACGTAGAAGTTGTAGTAGAAGTGGGGAATCCGAATCCAGTAGTTGTCGACGAGCGGGTCGTGGGTGTAGTCCGGCCCGTAGTACTTCTTCATGATCTCGCCGTACGCTGCGCCCAGCGTGTCCGCCGTGAGCGGCGTGCCTTTTTCGGCCAGCTCATGTATACGCTGCTCGAACTCGCTGAACATGGTCTGCCGGAAGACGGTGCCGCGCACCGATTCGAGCAACTCGCACAGCAGATAGAGCTTGGTCTGGGGGTCCTTGATCTGGGGCAGGATGTACTTCTGCAGCAGGATTTCGTTGCAGGTGGAGGCCACTTCGGCGCAGAAGATGTCATAGTCGGCGTAGACGTAGGGCTGGGTGCCGCGCGAGAAGTACGAGTGCATCGAGTGCCCCATCTCGTGCGCCAGCGTCGAGACGTCGTCGTACTCGCCGAAGAAGTTCAGCAGAATGTAAGGCTGGGTCAGGAACGTGCCGCTGGAGTAGGCCCCGCTCTTCTTGCCTTTTGTGGTGTAGACATCGACCCAACGCGACGCGAAGCCCTTGTTCATCGGCGTGACGTACTCATCGCCGAGCGGGGCCAGTGCCGCGCCGACCGTCTGCACGCCCTCCTCATAGGTGTACGCCAGTTTTGCCTTGCTCACGAACGGGCAGTAGAGATCGTAGTCGTGTACACCATCGCTGAGCTTGAGCACTTTCTTGCGCAGGCTGGCATAGCGGTGCAGGAGCGGCAGGTTGTCGTTGACGGTCGTGATCAGGGTGTTGTATACGTCCCTTGAGATGTTGCCGGGGTGCAGCGCTGCGTTCAGGCAACTCTCGTAGCCGCGTGCCTTTACGTTGAAGATGTGGCTCTGCACGGCGCCATAGAGCAGTGACGCGGCGGTATTGCGGAACTTCGCGTACGATCCCGCGATGCCCTCATAGCCCTCTTTGCGTACGCGCCGGTCCGGCGAGCGCACGCACTTGTAGAAAACGGAGTCGCTGAGCTCGAACGGCTGGCCGCCGTCGTCCTTGATCGTCGGGAACTGCATGTCGGCGTTCGCGAACAGGGAGTAGGTGTTGTGCGGCGTCGAGAACACCTCGCCCGCCATCGCAATCAACTCCTCCTCGCGCGCCGGCAGAACATATTGCTTCTGGCGGAACAGGTTCTCGAACGCGTGCCGGTAGAGCGCGAGGTCCTTGCTCTGCTTCATCCAGCCGTCGATGGTCTCGTACGGCAGCGCCGTCAGCTCGGGTTCCATCCACGACGTCGCCTGGCCGTATTTCACGGCCAGGGAGCGGGCGCGCGCTTCCAAAGACTGGTTCGCCCCGACGCGCGTATCCTGGTCGCTCAGCAGATTGGCGTAAACATAAACGCGCTCCAGCCGCTGGCTCAGCTCGTCGCGCAGCTTCAGGGCCGTCAGCAGCTCGCCCGCGCCTTTGCTGAGCGTGCCCTGTAGCTTCGCGATCTCGTTAACCTTCGTGTCGACCGCCGTGTATTCCTTCTCCCATTCCGGGACGTTCTTGAACGTGGACTCGAGGTTCCAGAGGTACTTCGCCTCCATTTCGCTGCGTTCGGGCACCTTCTTGACGCCCTGGGCCTGCGCACCCTCCCCCTGGGGCGCGGCAGTCGGCGCCGCTTTCGGCGTCGTAGCACAGGAGGTCGCCAGGAACGCTGTCGCGATCAGCATGAAAACTCCGCTGTGGATTCGCCGTTGAAACACGGGCAAGCCTCGTGGCGGGAAGCCGCGTTGGGGTCAGGCGGTCAGCCCGCCGCTGTGCCGCCGGCCGAATAATACGCAGTTGCAGGCTAGCCGGGCAGCCGCGGAACCGCAAGACGGGCCCTGGCTTGACTGTTTGGATTATGTTAGGTATCATGTTCTGTTGGAACGGATGAAAGGAACCGGTCCGCCGGAGGTGTGGTGCCGCCTGCGCCCACGTCCCGTGGTGGCCGAGCGCGGGAGGCGTATGTGGATTCCGGCTATGCCGAGTTGCACTGCCTGTCGAATTTCTCGTTTCTGCGCGGCGCGTCGCATCCGGGGGAACTCGTCGCGCGGGCCGCGGAACTCGGCTATGCGGCCTTGGCGCTGACCGACCGCGACTCGCTCGCGGGCGTGGTGCGGGCACATCTCGCGGCCAAGGAACACAGCCTGCGGCTCATCGTCGGGGCGGAGACCACGCCGGTCGACGCCCCCCCACTCGTACTGCTGGCCCCGGACCGGGCCGCCTACGGCCGGCTGTCGCGCCTGATCACGCGCGGTCGCCTGCGGTCGCCGAAAGGGCAGTGCGAGCTGCGGCTGAGCGACGTGGCGGAATTGGGGCCGGGGTTGATCGCCGTGGTTTTGCCGGAAGAGAGGCACGAAGGGACGAAGGGACGAAGGGACGGAGGGACGGAGGCACGGAGGCACAAAGAAGGGTGGGACAACTACGAACACACCGACGGGCCACCTTCGTCCCTTCGTCCCTTCGTCCCTCCGTCCCTCCGTCCCTTGCATGACTACCGCGATCTGTTCCGCACCGACCTCTACCTCGCCGCTGAGCTGGTGCACGACGTGCCGGACGACCTGCGGCTGGCGCAACTGGCCGATCTCTCCCGCCGGACTCACATTCCGCTCGTCGCGACGAACGCCGTGCACTATCACGTGCCGGAGCGGCGGTATCTGCAGGATGTGCTGACGTGCATCCGCGAAAAGTGCACCGTCGCCAGCGCCGGTCAACGCCTGTTTGCCAACGCCGAGCGGCACCTGCGGTCGCGGGACGAAATCGCCCGGCGGTACGCGGGTCACCCCGAGTTGCTGCGGCGGACAATGGAAATCGCACAGCGCTGCACGTTTCGGCTCGACGAGTTGCGCTATGAATACCCCCACGAAATCTGCTGTCCGGGAAAGACGCCGACCCAGTACCTGGCGGAATTGACCTGGCAAGGCGCGCGCCAGCGCTACCCTGACGGCCTGCCGGACAAAGTCCGCCGGCAGGTCGAAGCCGAACTGGCCCTGGTCGCCGCTTTGGGTTACGAGCACTACTTCTTGACGGTCTGGGACCTGGTGCGTTTCGCCCGTGGCCGTGGAATCCTCTGCCAGGGTCGCGGTTCCGCCGCCAACTCCGCTGTGTGCTATTGCCTGGGGGTAACGGCGGTTGATCCGGCGCGCATAGACTTACTGTTCGAGCGTTTCATCAGCCGCGAGCGGAACGAGCCGCCCGATATCGATATAGACTTCGAGCACGAACGTCGGGAAGAGGTATTTCAGTACATCTATGACAAGTATGGCCGCGAGCGAGCTGCCATTACGGCGGAAGTGATTACTTATCGTCCGCCCTCGGCGGTCCGCGACGTCGGAAAGGCCCTGGGCCTGACTCTGGACTGCGTGTCCGTCCTGGCCAAGGCCCTGGACTGGTGGAGCGAGGAAGTGGTCCCGGACGACGCGCTCCGCGCGGCCGGTTTGGATCCCCAAGACCGTACGATTCAAATGCTCGTGCGCCTGGTACGACAACTGCAGGGCTTTCCGCGGCATTTATCCCAACACGTCGGCGGATTTGTGATTACGGAGACACCACTCTGTGAGATTGTCCCCCTGGAAAACGGGGCCATGCCGGACCGCACATTCATTGAGTGGGATAAGGACGACATTGATGCGCTGGGGATTCTAAAGGTGGACTGCCTGGCGCTGGGGATGTTGACGGCCATTCACAAGTGCTTCGATCTGGTTCGACAGCAGAGTGGCACCACGCTCGCACTGCACACCATCCCCCCCGAGGACCCCCGCGTCTACGACATGATTGACGCCGCCGACACCGTCGGCGTGTTTCAGATCGAAAGTCGTGCGCAAATGTCCATGCTGCCCCGCTTGAAACCGCGCTCGTTCTACGATCTGGTCATTGAAGTCGCCATCGTGCGGCCCGGGCCGATTCAGGGCGGGATGATTCACCCCTACCTGCGGCGGCGCGACGGTCTGGAGCCGGCCAGCTACCCCAGCCCCGCCGTCGCCGAAGTACTCGCCAAGACGCTGGGCATCCCGCTGTTTCAGGAGCAGGTCATGCGCTTGGCGGTCGTGGCGGCCGGGTTCACGCCGGGCGAGGCCGACCAACTCCGCCGCTCGATGGCAGCCTGGCGCCGCGCCGGAGAAATCGATAAGTTCCAAGTGCGGCTGGTGCAGGGAATGCTGGCCAACGGTTATACGCCGGAGTTCGCCGAACAGATTTACAAACAAATCCGCGGCTTCGGCGAGTATGGCTTTCCGGAGAGTCACGCGGCCTCGTTCGCATTGCTGGTCTACGTGTCGGCGTGGCTCAAATGCTACTGCCCGGCCGCATTCAGCGCCGCGATCCTGAATTCGCTGCCGATGGGCTTTTATGCCCCGGCGCAACTCGTTCGTGACGCCAGCCGGCATGGGGTGCCGGTGCTGCCGGTGGATGTGAATTGCAGCGGGTACGACTGCACGTTAGAAGCCAGCGACGAAGGCACAGTAGCGGCCGGGCTCTGTACCGGCCGGAGTGTAGCGGCCGGGCTCTGTACCGGCCGGCGGACACCGGCTATTAGCCGGTGCCACACAAATGTAGCGGCCGGGCTCTGTACCGGCCGGCGGACACCGGC
>JAGVEP010000012.1 GCA_020058145.1 Phycisphaerae bacterium
GCCGGCTGGACGAGCTGCACTCGGAGCGCGTCGAGAAGTACCTTGACGCCGGCCACGGTGCGTGTCATCTGAAGGACGGCCGGGCGGCGGCGATCGTGCGCGACGCCCTGCGGCATTTTGAAGGGCAGCGCTACGACCTGATCGCGTGGTGTATGATGCCCAACCACGCGCACGTCATCGTTCGGCCGCGGCCCGGCGAAGCGTTGTCGAAGATCACTCACTCCTGGAAGAGCTTCACGAGCAATGAGATCAACAAGGCGCTGGGACGCAAAGGCACGCTGTGGCAGCCGGACTCGTTCGATCATCTGATCCGCGACGGCGACGAATTGGAGCGATCCGTTCGGTATGTTCTGGAGAATCCGCGTGCGGCGGGACTGGCGCATTGGCCGTGGGCGGGTTGTGGCACGGCCTTCCAGGCCGTGATTCAGCCGACGGCCCAAGGACCGAATCACTTGCAGGATCATGGGCAGGATGCCCATGCCACGGTCGGCGATTGGCGCGACGTGCTCGCCGAACTGCCAAAACGGATTCACGCGTGGCTGCCGCGGCTCGCCGACGAGGGCGTCGTGGGCGCGGATGCGATCTTCGCCTGCCTCGGGCCGGCGCTGGAGGTTTTCAGCCGCTACAGCCGCGTCGAGAAAGCCAGCGGCGACGTCGTGACGCTGGGCGAGTACCTGGAGCAGGTCTGGGCGGCGGTCTCGAAGGAAGCGCTGTCGGTGCTATTCAAAGACGCCGACGCGGCCGGGCTGGAGCCGGATGCGCGGCTGACGGCGATGTGGCTGTGGACGCTTTCGACCAACCAAAAGGAACTCACCGCAGAGGGCGCAGAGAGCGCGGAGGAAGAAGAGGGAGAAGATGCAGAGGGCAATTCTCTGCGTTCCTCCGCGTCCTCCGCGGTAAAATCCGGCTATTCGCTCGAATACGACGCCGCGCGGAAGATTGCCCAGGGGCTCGGCGCGCACCTGGAGAAGCTCGGCGGCGTGGTCGAGGTCAAGGGCGACACGGCCCGGCTGCTGTCCGTGGCCGAGCGCACCAAGGCGCTGTTCGGCAAAGAGCAGGCCGAAACGCCCGCCGAGCGGCGGAAGAAGAAGAAGGACAAGCAGCTCAAACTCGGATTCGAGGCCGAGCTGGAGGCCGCCGAGGTCGAGAGCGGCGGCTGGGGCGAGAAAAGCGTCTCCAAAGCCGGCGACACCGTGCTGGACCGGGTCCACCAGGCGATGATCCTCTTCGCCGCCGGCCGCGGCGAGGCCCTGCGCCGCTTCCTGGTCGAAGACGGCGTCGGCCGCGACCAGCGCTTCTGGCGCCTGGCCCAGGCCCTCTCGGCGCTCTACCCGTCGGGCACAGATGAGCGCCGCTGGGTTGAAGGCGTAATGGGGCGAAAGAAAGGACTGGGGCTCTGATATGGCCAAAGACGCTCGCCCCAAATTGTCCGAGATCATGAAGGAACTCGCCGGGGCGGTGCTGCGCGATCCTCAGTCGGTCCCGTCATCGGAGGCGGCTCACGCGGCGTTGCTGCTGACGCATGTGGCGTGGAACCGCGCGCTCGGTCAGCCGTTGCCGGAGGCGCAGTACCGGCCGATGCTGGAGGAGCTGGAGCAGACGAATCCCGAGCTCTGGAACGAGTTGGCGGACAATGACGTCGAGCGGATGGTCGCAAGGCTGATGGCGCTGAAGCAGGCCCCCTACCCGCAGGACGAGCGCGTGATCCAGGTGTGTGGCATGCGCGGCGGCAACGTGCACGTGGAGTGGTACGAGGGCCAGGACGTACGTGATGCTGACCGCATCGCGACCGAGCACCTGGCTCGGGCCCTCGAACTCGTCATGAGCGGCGACGAGGCGGATGCGGTGCGGCACTTGTGCCGAACGGCCGGCATGTCGCGGGAAGAGGCGCGGCGGCAGGTCGACAAGCTGCGCGACGTTCTGCGAGGCCCGAAGCGATGATCGACCTGGAACAGCTCGAAGCGCTGATCGCCGCGGGCGAGTCGCTGCGGGTCGAATTCAAGTCCGACCGGCAGCAGATCAGCGATGGCGCGATCCACGAAGAGGTCGTCGCGCTCGCCAACACCGAGGGAGGTGTGCTCCTCATCGGCGTCGAAGACGACGGGACCGTCACAGGTGCCAAGCCGCGCCACGGCCGGAGCACCGACCCGCCCAAGTTGCAGGCGGCAGTTTTCAACAACACCGTGCCCAATGTGAACACGCGGATCAGCATCGTGCGGCACCCACAGGGAGACGTGCTCGCCATTGAGGTTGACCCCTATCCCGAGCCGTGTGCGACGGCGACAGGAAAGTCCGTGCGGCGCACCGTCGGCGGAGACGGAAAACCACAGACGGTGCCCTACTATCCGCGCGACCAGCGCTCCCGCCGCACGGACATGGGGTTGCTCGATTTTTCCGCACAAGTCGTCGAAGCGGCCACGCCGGAGGGCCTTGATCCGCTGGAATTCGAGCGTCTGCGACAGACCATCGGGCGCCTGCACGGCGATAAGACGCTACTACAATTGCCCGATTCCGATCTGGCGAAGGCGCTGCGGTTGGTTGAGACGCGCCCAGACGGGGGCTTAGTGCCCAACATCGCGGGCCTGTTGCTGCTGGGCCGAGAGGCGGCGCTGCAGTCGCTGTTGCCCACGCACAAGTTTCACTTCCAGGTGCTCGACGCCCAAGGCAACGTGAAGGTGAACGATGTCTTTTGCAGCCCGCTGATCCGCCTCCTGGCCGATGTGGAGGCGCGGTTTTCGGCGCGCAACGAAGAGCGGGAAGTGCTGGTGGGCATGTTCCGCCTGCCTGTGCCGGATTACTCGCCGGAAGGATTCCGCGAGGCGGTGAACAATGCCGTGCTGCACCGCGACTACACCCGCCTGGATGACGTGTACGTCCAATGGCAGGCGGATCACCTGTTAATCACCAGCCCCGGCGGCCTCCCCGAGGGCGTGACCCTCGACAACCTGCTGGTTCACGAACCCAAGCCGCGCAACCCGCGCCTGGCCGAGGCGTTCCGCCGGATCGGCCTGGTGGAGCAGACTGGGCGCGGCATCGACAAGATTTACGCGGGGCAACTTCGGTATGGTCGCCCAGCGCCGGACTACAGCCGAACGGATCGGACGGCAGTCAGGGTTGTGTTGCGTGGCGGACAGCCCTCGCTGCAGTTTGCCGCGTTTGTGCATGAGCAGGACAAGGCCGGCACACCGCTCAGCCTGGATGAGCTGTTAGTGCTCAACTCGTTGTTCTTCGAGCGACGTATCGACTCGCAGCAGGCCGGTCGGCTGACACAGAAGGGGCTGACAGAAGGTCGAGCCATCTTGGAGAGACTCGTCGAACGGGGCCTGGTGGAGGCCAAGGGGGAAACTAAGGGTCGCGTTTACCACCTCAGCGCCAAGCTCTACCGCGCCATGGGGAAATCGGAGGACTACGTCCGCTCCCATGGCATCTCGCCGATTCGGCACGAGGCAATGGTCATGGAGTACGTCCAGGCACATGGTCGGATCGAACGAAAGCACGTCATGGAACTGTGCGGGCTTTCCGGGCCGCAGGCTGGTCGCCTGCTGCGGAAGTTGGAGCGATCCGGGCGGCTTAAGCGACAAGGAAATCCGCCACGGTGGACTTACTATGTGTTTGCTAGATAGTGAGTTACAGCACAAAAAGACAGTCTATCGACGGACGTATCGACCTGCCGCTGACCATATCGGCGCGACGATAGACGCAGCGATAGCCGTTGATAGGATGTCCAAAGTGGACGCAATCCTTGGGCGTGATCGCGCGGTACGCGATTCCGCGTGAGTTGGCGCGCTTCGGGCGCGGCATTGGAGGTCGGCATGGCGTTGAAGCCCTGGCACAAAGTCGTCGAACCCCGAGAAGACCTGCGCTCGGGCCGTCCGCTCGACGCCTCCGAGTTCGCCGTTCACCTGGACAAGGTGCGCGACGGCACGGCCCCGGACGACTACCGCGACCCGAAACGGTTTTTCGACCGCAACTACATGACGACGAATCTGCTCGGCCTGGGCGGCGAGGTTCTGCGGCGATTGTCGGGGATCAAGACCGAGACGTCGGCGGTCTTCAACCTCGCGACGCAGTTCGGCGGCGGCAAGACGCATGCCCTGACGCTGCTGTATCACTTGGTAACGCACGGGCGGAAAGCCGAGACGTGGACGGGCGTCGATCGGTTGATGGCTAAGGCCGAAGTGGACACGGTGCCGCAGGCGGCTGTGGCCACGTTCGTCGGCACCGAGTTTGATTCGATTTCTGGCCGCGGCGGCGATGACGGCACGCCGCACCGCAAGACGCCGTGGGGCGAGATTGCTTGGCAGTTGGGAGGAAAGCAGGCTTTCGAAGTCGTTGCCAAGCACGAGGAGGTGTTCACGGAACCGAAGGGCGACGTGATCCGAGCGTTTCTGCCAAAGGACCGTCCGTGCCTCATTCTGGTGGACGAAGTAATCAGCTATATGAGCACGTACCGACGTCAAGGCTACCACAACTGCCTCTACAACTTCCTCCAGTCTTTTTCGGAGACCGCGCGCGGCTTGGACGACGTGGTCCTCGTCGTTTCCATTCCTTCATCGATTATCAGCTATACCGACGTTGACGAATCGGATGAGCAGCGGTTCAAGCACATGCTCAATCGACTCGGCAAGGGAGTGATCATGTCGGCCGAGGAGGAAACCTCGGAGATCATCCGGCGACGGCTGTTCGACTGGGGCGGCCTGCCCGCGGACGGGCGGAGAACTGCGGCGGACTACGCGGACTGGATCGTCGAGCACCGCGAGCAAGTGCCAAAGTGGTTCCCGGTGGACAATGCGCGCGAGGCCATCGAGGCGACGTACCCGTTCCACCCGCTGGTGCTGTCGGTGTTTGAGCGCAAGTGGCAGGCCCTGCCGCGCTTCCAGCAGACGCGTGGCATTCTGCGGCTGCTGGCGCTGTGGGTGTCGGCGGCGTATCAGGAGGGCTATCGCGGGGCCCAGAAGGACCCGTTGATCGGGCTCGGCACGGCGCCGCTGGAAGACGCCCTGTTCCGCACGGCCGTCTTCGAGCAACTCGGCGAGCAGAAGCTTGAAGCCGCGGTCACGACCGACATCTGCGGCAAAAAGGAGTCACACGCGACGCGGCTGGACGCTGAGGCGATAGACACGATCAAGAAGGCGCGCCTGCACCGGAAGGTCGCGACAGCCGTGTTCTTCGAATCGAACGGCGGCCAGGCCAAGGAAGGGGCGGCTACTGCGCCGGAAATTCGCCTGGCGGTCGCAGAGCCGGGGTTGGACGTCGGCAACGTCGAGACGGCGCTGGAGGCGCTGAGCGAATCGTGCTACTTCATGCGGGTCGAGCGGAACAAGTACCGCTTCGGCCTTGCCCCCAACCTCAACAAGCTGCTGGCTGACCGGCGCGCGAACATCGAGTCCGCGAAGATTGAGGAGCGGGTTCGCGCCGAGATTCTCAAGGTTTTCGAGAAGCAGCCGGGCGTCGAAATGGTGCCGTTCCCGGAGAAGTCGAACGCGATTCCGGACCGGCCCGTGCTGAGCTTGGTCGTAATGCCGCCGGACGCGTCGATGGGGGATAGGAAGACACTCGGGTTGATCGAGGGCATGATCCGCGAGTACGGCAACTCGGGTCGGACGTTCAAAAGCGCCCTGCTCTTCGCGGTCGCGGATGACGATGCCGCGCTACGCGATGAGTCCCGCAAACTCCTGGCCTGGCAGGCGATAAAGGACGAGGAGGAAGACAAGCTCGATAATAGCCAGCAGGCGCAGCTTGCGGAGAACCTGAAGAAGGCTCTGCGCGATCTGAAGGAGTGCGTCTGGCGGACGTACAAAAACGTGGCATTGCTCGGCAAGGACAACAAGATCCGCGTAGTAGATCTCGGCCTGGTACACAGCAGCCAGGCGAACAGCATGGTCAAGCTGATCATTGACCGGCTGGATCTGGACGGCGACATAGCAAAGAAGAGCGTTAGCCCGAACTTCCTGGTACGCAATTGGCCGCCGGCGTTCACCGAGTGGAGCACGAAATCGGTCCGGGACGCCTTCTTCGCATCGCCGCAGTTCCCGCGGCTGCTCGACGGTGATGCTGTGAAAGACACGATCGCGCGTGGCGTGTCGAGCAAGATCATCGCCTATGTCGGCAAGGCCGCGGGCGGCTACAAGCCGTTCGTCTTCGACTCCGCGCTTTCAGCGGACCAGGTCGAAGTGTCCGACGATATGTTCATCATCACCGCCGACGAGGCGAAAAAGCACATTGAGCCGCCCAAGCTTACCACTTTGGCGATTCAGCCCGAGCGCCCGCAGGCGAGACCTGGGATGCATCTGACGTTTCGCTTGACGGGCTTCGACCAACACGGACGCCCCATGGCCGTCCACGAGGTCACCTGGAGCGCCAAAGGCGGCCAAATCGACAGGACAGGCGGCTTCACCGCCGCGACGGACGAAGGCGAGTTCCTGATCGAGGCCGCGGTTGGGCAGGTGCGGGCCCAAACGACGGTTCTCGTGACGAAAAAGGAGGTCGTGCCACAGCCGCCCACGCCCCAGACACCTCGGATACCAACGGAGATCAGGGGACTGCGGTGGTCCGGAGAGGTGCCAGCGCAGAAGTGGATGAACTTCTACACCAAGGTGCTCGCCAAGTATGCCACCACGGGCGGGCTGCGCATTCGGGTCAGCTTCGACGTTTCCCCGGAGGGCGGTCTTTTGCCGCAGCGCGTGGATGAAACGAAGGCTGTGCTGCGGGAGCTTGGCCTCGATGACACGGTCGAGCCGGCCGGATAACCCAGCAGCTCCCACCGGGGTCGGCCCGTTGCGGCAGCGGCTCACAACCGGCTGCCGCACGTCGGACAGTATTGCCCAAGTCGATCGAGCACGCCATCGCAGACTCGGCAGCGGCCTTGTGCTTCCCGCCCAATGATGAAGATGCGGGATTGTGGCACGATCAGCACAAGCAGCACCGCGACGATCGTGATTGCCGTGCCCGTGATATAGCGGTCTCGCACGGTCTGTGCCCATGGGATCATACCGATGTCGTCCAGCCAGCGGGCCAACACGACGAAGTTGGCCAAGAAGAGAATCGCGGCGACTACCCCCGCGACGATGATCTTCCGAGTGCGGAGTGTCATGGTGCACCTGCTTTCTGCCACCACCAGGGCAGCAGCCATCGTAGCGCGGCGTCCAGCCCAGCGCAAGCCTTTTTGGATAGGACTTCATCCCCGCCAGTTACCGGCTGCGCGAAATCACCAGCGGGTTGGCCGCCTTCAACGTCGCCTGCGGCGCCGATGTCCGGCTGGCCGCAACGGAGTGCGATCCAGGCCGCGCTCAGCCACCCCAACCGGCCACGCGCGCGAGTAGCCACCAGAACGCCTGTCCCTTGCGGTAGCAGTTGAAGCACTGGGAGTGTTGGCAATCGCCTTCGCCGCAGCCGCCCGCCGGGCAGCCGTGTGCGGTGCACCACGCGGCGCACCACTCGCACGCGTCCGATCCATCGGGGTAGTAGGTTCCGGCCGGGTCGTAGCTCTCGATATCTGCGAAGTCGAACAACACCTTGCCGTGTGCGTGGCAGTAGTCCCGGATCTGCTGGTTATTCTGGTGCAGGGTGCCGCTCGCCCCGCTGCCGTCGAGGTGGCCGGTCATGTACACGAACCGCACGCCGGGGTAGTCCCGCTCGAGCTGGTCCAGCGCTTCCAGATAGGTCGTGACGTCGGCGGCCGTGTTCTCGCTCTGCCCGCCGCACCAGGACCAGAGGACGACATTGATGTCGCTAGCGGGCTGATCCAGTCGGGCGCGCGTGATCTCCGCCCAGGTCAGATCGCCGCCGCTGCCCAGATCGACGTCGTCCCGTTCCTCGACCAATCCGCCTGCGCCCCGGGTGTACGCGAACGTGCTGTCCGCGGCGGCCAGCATGTCCATTCCGGTCAGAAGCTGGCTGCCGTGCGAGGTATGGCCATAGAAAACCCGCAGGTGGGACCGAACGTCAGCCACAGCGCTGGCCGGGATGTCAGCGAAGTCGTCCGCGGCGTCGTGGTCGGCCACGAGCGCCTCGCCGTTGCTGTCGTTGGCGTTTTCGTTGGCATTGGCATTCGCGTTGGTGTTGCTGTTGTCCCCGGGCGGGTTGTTGCCGATCAGCCAGCAGCCGCAGGCCGCCAGCAGAACGCACCCCACACCTGCCGTTGCCAACGAGCCCCGCGCGCGTCTTCGCATGGCCAACTCCTCTCGGGCACACCGCGGCCGGGCCCGAACGGCTGGCGACCGCCGTGTCAGCGGCAGAGATTGTACCCCGGCGGCCAGTGCGTGCTATCTCCAGCGGATCGGCGGTTGGCGGGCACCTGCTCTGCGCAGACTGCGGTATCTTGTCGGCGACGCCCGCTCCGCCACGGAGGTCAGGATGACGTATTCCGCGCCGGGCCCAGCGGGCACACGCGATCAGCCCGGTGCGGTCGAGCAAGGACACGATGGTCGGCAGGCCCGCGAGCGACAGGATAAACACAAGCCCGGCCGAAACGATGAGGTTGCGCGACACAGGGCACCTCCATCTCCGGCTCCTTCGCAGCGCGGGCTGAGAAGGCGCGCAAGCGAATTTCCGGAGTGAGAAGCGCGGCGGTTCGGCAGATCGGTGGACGCCGCGACCGGGCGCCAGCGGTAGGATACGAGCGTGGAAACCATCACCGCAGCGCTGGCGCAGTTTCTCGCCGAGACGGGCGCGGGCAATCCGCGCTCAACGGGGTCGCCAACCGCCGTGATCGAGCTGTTTCAGGAGTACCTCAACGGCTGGGCGCACGAGGACCTGACGCCGTGCGAGCGACAGCGGTTCGAGCGGGAATACGCGGAGAACCGGCGGTTTTGCGACATCTTCGATGCCCGCCGCATCCAGCCGCACCACCTGAACGCATTGCTGGGCCATTTCGCCGTCCGGCATGGCCCGGGCACGAAGGGCTTTCTTCAGGCGGTGGGCCCCGTCATGGAGAAGCTGGCCACGTGGCTGGTGCAGAAGGGCTTTTGGGCGGCGAAAGAGCACGCGTGGTACCGGGAACTGGTGGGCGAGAAGCCTGGCCAGCAGCTTGTCGGCTGCGATGAGTTCGTCCGGCTCCTGTGGCAGCACGCGGAGGCGCATGCGGTGCACGCTCCTGACGATTTGCCCGACGAGGATTATGTGGACGAGGAGTTCATAATCCGTAGCGTGGAGCCCGGGAAGCTGCATCTCGAAACGCTGCTCGGGGGTGAGGATATCGTGCTGACGTTGCCGAAGGCGCTGACGGCCAAGGCCCGCGCCGGCTGGTCGGTCAACCTGGAGCTTGCACGCCTCCGCGGCAAATGGCGCGTCCTCGGCGTCGGCAATGTGTACCCCTAATCGCCCAGGTTTCATCCAGAGGGACGTATGGCCCCGACCAAACGCAAAGAGACTGCACCAAAGCTCAAGCTTCGGCCAGCAGCCGCGCGGGCTCCGAAAACACCGGCCTCGATTCACGAGCTGGAGATCAGCCTCTGCGAGATTGAGCCGCGCATTTGGCGACGCTTTGCCGTCCGCAGCAACATCACCCTGGCCAAGCTGCACGACATCGTTCAGGTCGTGATGGGCTGGACAGACTCACACCTGCACCAATTCGTGACGGATGACGACACGCACTACGCACCCCTGAGCCCGTACGGCGATCCCGACTGGGACGAGCGCGTGAGCAACTCCGGGAAGGTCCGCGTTCACGACGTCCTGCCCACGAAGGGCGCGCAGCTCCTGTACCAGTACGACTTCGGCGATGGCTGGGAGCATGTGATCGAGCTCGTGGACGTCCGCCCGCCCGAACCTGGCACAGAGTATCCCCGCTGTCTGGCCGGCGAGCGCGCATGCCCGCCCGAGGACTGTGGCGGACCGTACAGCTACCCGGAGCTACTGGCGGCGTTGGCCAATCCGAAGCACCCGGAGCATAAGGAGCTTGCCGAATGGATCGGCGGGGAGTTTGACGCCGAGGCGTTCGACTTGGAGAAGGTGAGCGGGATGCTTGCGGAGTTTCGCTGAGGCCTGCGAAAGGTCGTGCGCAACGGGACGGACCGTGGCCCCAGCTAGTGACGGGTAGCGCAGCCGTGGAATGCGGAGCGCTGGCGCGGCCGCGGCATTTCGGCCTTCATGCTCCAGGCTGCTCTGCACGCCCACAGCATTGCTTGTACTTCTTGCCGCTTCCGCAGGGACAGGGCTCGTTTCTCGATGGCCGCCTGGCGGTGGATAACCGGTGTTGCCTCGTTTCAGTCCTGCGGCCAGGTTCCTGCGTGGTGCCCGGCGATGGTGTCCCTCTCGCCAGGGCACACCGAATGATCATCGAGGACAGCACCGCCGCTTCCTGTCGCGTGAGGTTGTTGAAATCAGCCTGGCCGATCCCCTGGACCCCGTCCTCGAGCACATTCTGGATGTCCTCCAGCGTATCGGCGTCGATAACCAGTCCGGCTCCCGTCGTCATACTCAACTCCGGCAGCACCACAAGTCGGCCCGCGACAATGACGCCGGGAACGGCCGTGTTTCCCAGACCCTCGTCAACGATGGTGCCGCCGTCGCCCCGCAGGACGTCGCGACAGTTCACACCGACGCCTTCCGCCACGCTTTCTACCTGGAATAGCGAATAGCGAGCCCGCGACATGGCGTCCAGGAGCAGCGTTTGGTCGGTGCCAGCGGGGTACGGCTGCTTCGCCAGGAAACGCGTGACGGCACTGTGCTGACCGCTCCATCCGTCGTAGAGGCAGTAGTCCGCTAACACCGACGCTTCGTCTTCGGTCTCGAAGACGAGCGTGCCATTGACCTGGAACCCTAGCTTGCGGCCGCACTCGGTGAACGTGTCCTTGGGCAGCGACTTCAGCAGCTCGCTATGCAGGTCCCGCATGATGGCCCGAAGCTGACGGTAGCGCCGGAGCAGTGCGGCACGCTCTGCGATGAGATTCACGCCAATCCTCCGCTGTCGTGTCCCGCGGCGTACTTCCCGCGTGTA
>JAGVEP010000354.1 GCA_020058145.1 Phycisphaerae bacterium
CGCGGCCCTTCCGGCGGCCGAGTTATCCACAACCGTGCTGCGCCGGCTGCGGGGCCGCTCCGCACGGTCATGGATAACGTCGGGAACCGTATCAGGGGCAAACACCCCGGCGCGCTCGGCCGCGGCCCACGGCCCAGACCAGGGCGAGCAAGACCATGGCCGTCGGTTCCGGCAAGTAGACCACCCAACCCTCCTGGTAGCCGTCGGGGTTCACGCCGTTCCCGGCAATGGTCAGGCCATCGTCTGAAATCGCGGCCCCCCCGCTCAACCTCCACCCCGTCAGATCGAGGCCGAAGTCATGGACGAGTACGTCGCGCAGGTTTCGCATCCCGTGTCCGGCGTCCCAGATGAAGGCTTCGTCACCCAAATCGGTATTGCCAGCCCCAACGATGATTGACCCGTCGGCGGACACGTCCGCCGCGTAGCTGTGCAGCATCCCTCCGGGCAGGTCGCCGAGGGCTTCCATGCCCCGCGCGGCCGTCCAACGGAACGCCTCCTCGGGCAAGGGCGGGGTGAGGCTGTAGATGCAGTTGCCCACCACGACGGAGCCATCGCCCGTCATCGCGCTCGCGGTGCCGTAGACCGCGTCGGGGAGCAGGCCGAGCCCGAAGATGCCGGTTTCCTTGGTCCAAGCCACCGGCTGGCCCACATTGTGGTACCGGCCAACCCCCACGACCAGGCGGCCATCGGCTGACACAGCCGAGGCTTGCAGAAACGAGCTGCTGCTGTTGGGCTCGTCGAGCACTTCGAACCCGTCTTCCGTGGACCACACGAAGCCGCGGAAACGCACCCCCGGAACGCCGATTTGACCCACGATCACCTTGCCGTTGGCCGAAACGCCCCCCGCGGAAACGGTGTCCCACGCCGGCGGCGGCTCGCCGATGCTCTCGATGCCGTTTTGCGGCGTCCACCTTACGGCCCGCATGCCCCAGTTGCCGTCGCTGACCCCCACGATCATTTCGCTATTCGGCGTGACCGCTTTCGCGATGCTAAACGTGCCGCTGGGCAAGAGCCCCAGACCCACCAGACCTTCCCCCGGCGTCCACCGGTACGCCTCCCGGACTGAGTCGCCGCGCAGACCGTCGCCCACCAGCGTCGAACCGTCCGCGGACATGCCGAACACGCGACTAAATCGAACCTCCGGGAAGCTCCCGATCGACTTGAAGACGACCTCTTCAGCCGCACCCGCGGCCACCAGCCAGAGCGACGTGACGCACACGGCCCAATTCCAGCGCGCAGGTACACTTTTGTTGTTCATACAGTATCGTAGGACCGGAGTCGGCGCTGATTCCACCAGCACGCTGCAAACTTCGACCGAAAATGGCCCCTGCCGTCGTCTCGGCCGATGTCGGCGGCGATCGATTTGGAAGACGCCCGCCGCTTTCCAGCGTCATTTGGCCCTCGCGTCCTCTTCCACCTCTTCGAGATGCAACCGGTGCATCATCCGGTGCAGCAGCGGTGCAAACAGCAGGCCCGCGACCGTCAAGAACAGGAACCCCGAAAGTATGGCGTAGAGCGCAGCGAATAGCTTTCCCGCGGTCGTGTGCAGTTCGCTCACCGGCCCCATGCCGGACAGAATCATCGCGGCGTTCAGCAGCGCGTCCGTCCACGAAAGCGCTTCCAGCACGTGATAACCGAGCGTCCCCACGGCCCAGGCCAGCACGACCACGCCCACCGCGGTCGTAGCGGAACGCGCCATGCGGACCAGAAAAGCGATCCGCGGAAGTAACGGTTCCTTGCGATGTTCGAACATGCGTCTGTTCCTGGAGGTGCGGAAAGTCCGCGGGGTGCATGCGCTGCACCCCGCCTCATCCGCATAGTATGAAGCCAAACCGCGCGGCTTGGGAGCACGCGGCCGTACTGCCCTTGCAACCCCCGATCCTGGCGCAAGAAAGGAGACGGCCCCGATCGGACTCGCCGACCGGGGCCGCGTACGTTGCGTGGAGCGTAAGGGAGGTCTATTTCGAGAGCAGCACGACGAACGGGTTGATATCGTCAAAATCGACGAGCCCGTCGCTGTTGCAGTCGCCGTTCATGAAATTGCAGTCGGGGTAGGCGGCAGCGTAAGCGGCAGGATCAGAGATGGCCAACACGAACGGGTTGATGTCGTCGAAGTTCACGACGCCGTCGCAGTTCAGGTCGGCGGGTAGAGCCGGAGCGGTCAGGTGCGTCAGGAAGAAGTCGCGGACGTACGCGTCCTCGGTTGCGGGCAGACCATGCCCGGCACCCTGCACCAGCCGCAGCGTCGCCGGCACACTCGCCGCCACGAGCGCGTCGTAAAGCTGCTGGCTTTGACTTGGAGGTACGGTCGTGTCATTCGTGCCGTGGGCGATGTGGAACGGCGGGTCTTCGCCGGTGACGTGGTAAAACGGTCCCGCATCCCGGACCAAATCAACCCAGTAGGCCCAGTTCGGGTCATTCATGTGGGCCTTGATCTCGCCCAGGCATGCGCCGATCAGCCGCGACTCCGGCGAGTTGCAGTCGTCGTGCCAGCCGCCCATCGTGAAGAAATCGGTCGGGCCGAAGTAGTCGGCGCAGGCGCGCACGCGACTGGAATAGGCCAGGTTTCCACCCACGATACCTTCGAGTTCGGCGACACCGCCGCTGGTTCCGATAAGCGCGGAGAGATGCCCGCCGGCCGACGAGCCCCACGTCCCGAAACGGCTGGGATCGAGGTTGTACTCGGCCGCATGCGCTCGCAGCCAGCGGAGCGCGCCCTTGCAATCGTGGATTTGGGCCGGGAACGTGGCGTCGCCGCTGAGACGATAGTTGATGCTCGCGACCGCGAAGCCGGCGTTCAACAGGATGCTCGCCTTGCTCGCTGGATACTTGTCGCCACTCTGCCACCCGCCGCCGTGAATCCAGACGACCAGCGGCTGCGGCGGACTACCGCCGCCGGGCAGGTACAGGTCCAACTTCTGCTTCGGATGGTCACCGTAGGCGAGGTTGGGGTCGGTCGGCTCGACCCGCTCCTGCGCCCACATCGTCGCGGAAAGCGCGATCCCCATTGCGGGGATCCAAACACACTTGCCCATGGTCTTCTCTCCAGTTCCACGTGGTAGTGGTAGGGTGCGTCCTCGACGCACCGGCTTCTGTTGCGGCACGACGATCGCCAAGGCGCCCACGACACTCGGCGGGTACCGGGCCCGGCCGCGACATCGATGGGCCTCGCTTGCGCTTCCGGGCTCTGTTGGGCCGGTACGGAGCCCGGCCGCTACGCATCACCCAGCAGCGCGACAAACGCATTCATGTCGTCGAAGTTCGCCACGCCGTCCAGGTTGCAGTCCGCGTTGAGGATGAGGCAGTTCGGATACGTCGCCGCATACCCGGTCGGATTGCTGAGCGCCAGCACAAACGGGTTGATGTCGTCGAAGTTGACCACGCCGTTGCAGTCCAAATCGCCGAGCCGCCCGAACGTGGCCGTCACGTTTCGGTTGCCGGTCATGTTGATCGTCGCCGGGTTGGTCCCGCCGTTCAGGTCGCCGGACCAGTGATCAAAGTGGTAGCCGGTTGTGGGGCTGGCGGTGAGCTGGACGGGCGTTCCCGACGGGTACAGGCCGCCGGGGGGATTCAGCGCCACGGTGCCGGTTCCGGCGGGATTGATGGCGACCGTCAGCGTGTACTGTAGCGGCGCCATGTTGTGCGCGCCGAAACCCGCGGTGATCTCGCTGTAGTGTGGTCCGCCGATGCCGCCATCCAGCGTCACGAACGTGTTGTAGATCGTCGGGGTGATCGCGTCGCCGGTGTGCAGCGGAATCGAATTGAGCGTCAGGCTGGAGATGATCTGCATGTAGGTGAACGGGTTGGTTTGCCGCAGCGCGGTGCGTGTGCTCCAAAGACACCCGGAGAGCAACTGCCCGCAGTAGTGAATCTCGCCGGAGCACGGATACTGGAGCGTGTTATTCGCATCGCGAATGCCGGCGTTGCAGTTGCCTAAAAAGCCATACCCCAGCACCGAATCGTTCGCAATCAGCATGGCGACGCTGTCCGACATGCCTTCGCCGTAGGCCCCTTGTCCGCTGCCGCCGGTCTGCACCAGGTGATGCCCGTACTCGTGGTGCACCACGTTTGAATAGGCGGTGTTTGGACAACCGCCGCCCGCCAGGAAGAAGTTGATCGAGCTGCCATCATAGTAGGCGTTGCAGGTGTCGTTCAGGTTAACGTTGATGGTGAACCCGGTCTGATTGGCGATCACCGGGTAATTCGGCACGCGCGACAGCGTCCAGTCGCGAATAATATTCGCTTGCACGTAGCCGTTGACTTGGGCCCGGATCAGCTCGCTGGTGTTGGGCTGGTTGTGCACGAACCACACCGGCCCGGGCGGCGTCACGAACAAGGTCATGTCCTCGAGCGCACCCGCCAGGTCATCCACGAAGAAATAGTACCCGTCCATGTACGAGGTCACATTCACCGCCCCAGAACCGCCGTTCGGAATCGTGAAATTGCCGTTCTGGTCCGTGTACTGCACGGTGTCCCCAATCGCCACCTTCGCGTACTTCATCGCCGTGGCCACTTCCGGGTTGCAGATGTCTGCTTTCGGCGGCGTCGTGGCCATTCCCTTGACGTTCCCGGTCACATCCGTGTGCAGGATCAGGTTTTCCGTGTGCAGCAGCGCCCCGCTCGCCACATTAGCCACAAAACGCCACTTCTGATAGTCCCCGGTCCCCGGCATGCCGTTGTCGGTCACAAACACGAGCGCCACCGCGGGCGCCGGCGCCTGACCAGCGGCACCCGGCCATACGACCAGCTCCGAGGCGCTGAAATTGACCAGCCCCGGCGCGAACGCCG
>JAGVEP010000289.1 GCA_020058145.1 Phycisphaerae bacterium
GCCACCACCGTCGCCGCCGGCGCCGCCGCGAGCCGGGACTTGCCCGTAGGCCCCACAATCTCCAGGAGTGGGCCACACGTCATTGCAGGGATCGCCACCGATGCCGCCCTGCCCCCCGGCTCCGCCGGTGGCTCCGCAGTTCGTGTCAGTGATTGTCCCATAGTTCACCAGCGTACCACAGACCCGCACGACGTAACAGCGCACGTCGAGCGTGACGCCGGATTGGACGGTCAGGTTGTGGTAATTCCAATTCCGCGTCAGTTGCGTGTTTTGACTGATGACTACGTTCCCGTCGGACCCATCGCCGTACGGGCTGTCCGGGCAGCAGGCGTCAGCCAGCACCGTCGTTGAGCACCACAGCGCACTCACTGCCGCCATTAGCGGCAACCATCCTCTAACACCGTTGAGTCTCATCGCTATCTCCCTACTCTGATGGCCCCGGCGCCCCGCCCTGCCGACGCCGGCAAGGTCGGGCGCCGCTCATGCTCGCACTTCGCGGCTCACCCGCCGCGTCTCTCGACTCACTCCGCTCCCAAAGGCCACGCCGTGGTGATATCCGCGGCCGTGCAGCGCTGGCCCCGTGCGGCACGCCGACGGACGCGTTGCCATGGTATTATGATGACACCGGTCAAGCCCGAGTGGCGCGTATGAATCCGGAAAATTCTTGCGATATTCTTGCCGGTAACTCGGATCACGAGGTACACGATTTGGCGGATCGCGCGCACGGCCGGCGCTCGCGTCGGGGTGTTGTTCTCTAACCGTACCACGCCAGCCGAGCTTCATGCACCAAACAGAAGTCGGTTGACTTCTCGTGCACGGTTACGAAGGGAGTGAGTTTGCCGTTTACCCCGCCGCCGCCGGCTGGGGCCGTTTCATGCGTTTCAGCGCGACGAAATGCCCGACCTCCTTGGCCGTGCGCGTGTTGAGCACGTCATGATCGCGCAGCCAGGCACGCCGGGCGGTGAGCACGCCGAAGTGCATCTGGTCAAGCTGTTCGACGGCGTGGGCGTCGGTGTTGATGATCAGGCTGGCGCCGTGGTCGCGTGCGACGCGCGCGTGCTGATCGCGCAGATCGAGGCGATAGTAGTTGGCGTTGATCTCCAGGGCCGTGCCGGTGCGGACCGCCTCGCGACAGACGGCGTTGATGTCCAGCGGGATGGAGTCGCGCTCGTTGATGAGCCGCCCGGTGGGATGGCCGATGCAGTTAACAAACGGATTGTGCATCGCGGCCAGCGTCCGCCGGGTGTTGGACTCCATGTCGTAGCCCAGGCCGAAGTGAATGGAGGCGACGACGAAATCCAACTGGGCGAGCAACTCATCGGGATAATCAAGGCTGGCGTCCGAGAGAATGTCGACCTCGGTGCCGGCGAAAATGATGATGCCCTCGAGCTGCTTCTGCACCGCCCGGATTTCGGCGACGTGCTGCAGCAAACGCTCCGGCTTGAGTCCGCCGGCGATCGCGCTGCTCTGCGAGTGCTCGGTAATGCAGACGTATTGGTAGCCGCGTTCGCGGGCCGCGACGGCCATCTCCTCGATCGTGTTGCGGCCGTCGCTGGCGACGGTGTGCATGTGCATGTCGCCGCGCATGCGTTCGACGCTGACGAGGTCGGCCGGCACCTCGTCCAGACTGAGCTCCCCATTGTCCTCGCGCATTTCCGGCGGAATCCAGGGCACGTTCAGCTCGGAGTAAATCTCCTCTTCGGTCCGCGCGGCGATCACGCGCTTACCGGAAATCAGACCGTGCTCGCTCAGTGTCCAGCCGCGGCGGGCGGCCAATTCACGCAGGCGGCTGTTGTGGGCGCCGTTGCCGGTGAAGTACTGCCACGCGGCACCAAAGGTCTTTTCGGGCACGACCCGCAGAGCGACCTGCATGCTGTGCCCGCTATAGACGTCGACCATGACGGACCCCCACGAATTTCCGACGGCCAGCACCTGCTTGATGCCGGGCAGCTTGACGAACTGACGAATGACCGGGGCCGGGTCCTCGGCGACGCAAAGCATGTCCAGCCCGCGAACCGTCTCGCACCCGCGGCGCAGCGCCCCGGAGCGGGCGACGTGCTGCACGCCCGGCAGGGTCAGCACCGCTTCGCGAATCTGCGTGGAAACCCGCCACGCGTCGCCGAGGCGCGTCAGGCCGGCGCTGTGCTCGAGGAATTCGACGCCGCGCTGAACGTGCTCGATGCTCTTGGCTCCGAAGCCCTTGAGGCCGGCGAGGGTGCCGTTGTCGATGGCGGCCTTGAGGTCCTCCATCGAGCGTATGCCCCGTTCTCTCCACAGCAGTGCTATTTTTTTCGGGCCCAGCGTCGGAACATCCAACAGCCGCAGGAGTCCTTCGGGCACTTCGGCGGCCAGTTCGGCCCGCAGGGCCAGCCTGCCGGTGGTCAGCAGTTCCTGGATTCTGTCGGCCGACGCGTCGCCGATGCCGGGCAGCGTGGCTAGCTCGCCGCGGTCGGTCACGGTCTTGAGGTCGTCCTGAAGCTCCGCGACCGTGCGGGCGACGCGGCGATAGGCACCGATACGAAAGGCGTCCTCGCCCTTGAATTCGAGCAAGTTCGCGATTTCGTTGAATGCCCGGGCTACGTCGGCGTTGGTCATGCGCGCTGTCCCGTCGCTGCTGCGGATACCCTCGGTTATAAAGGGACTGCGGCGGTCTTACAAGCTCTAGCGGGGCGGATTGCCGCGGGCAACGTGTCTATAATTGTGTGTGCTGCATTCTGGGATGCGGCCGCTCCCGCGAATCCACGAGACCCACGCATGACCGCTCCAAAACACGGTACCGCACCGCTTTGTGTGCACGAGACCCCCGGCAAAAAGTCGTATTGCACCTGTGGCTGGTCGGAAAAGCTCCCGTACTGCGACGGGTCGCACAAGCGGCTGGAGACCGGCTGCCACTCCATCAAGGTTGAGCTCACGGACGCCGGCCCCCGCTGGATCTGCCAGTGCCACCAGAGCGCCACGCCGCCCTGGTGCGACGGAACGCACGAGCGGCGCGCGCCGTCGGCGTAACCAAAGCTGCCCGCCCTCCCCAGACCGTCGGTCGGCCGCTAGACTACCCCGGCCGCGCAGCGTTGCGCCGGAGGAAGTACGCCTGTCAGCGACCGCCGTCCAACGGTTCTACCGCTTCCATGCGTCTGTTTATGACAGCACGCGGTGGCTGATCCTGCACGGCCGCCGCCAGGCGGTCGCCGCGCTCGGACTACGCCGCGACAGCCAGGTGCTGGAGATCGGGTGCGGGACCGGCTTGAACTTCCGCTATATTCTGGAATACCTTGACCCGGCCGCGGGGCAGCTCACCGGGCTGGACTTCTCCGCCGACATGCTCAAGCGGGCGCGGAAGCGCGTGGTGGCGCGCGGCTGGTCGAACGTGGAACTCGTCCAGGGAGATGCGACCGCACTGGAGCTGGACCGCCAGTTCGACGCCGTCTTTTTCGGCTACAGCCTAACAATGATCCCGGATTGGATGGCGGCCCTGCGGCGGGCGCAGGCCCATCTGCGGCCCGGCGGCACGCTGGTGGTGCTCGATTTCGGCCGCTTCCACGGTTGGGGCCCGCTGGCACCGCTGTGGCGCGGCTGGCTGCGGGTGAACCACGTCGAGACGCTGCGGCCATACGCGGATGAGTTGCGGCGGCTGTTCGACCGGTGCGCAGTCCGCTACTGGCTCGGGGGCTACAACTTCACGGCCGTTGGCCATAAGGGTCCCTGAGCATGGTGCAAGTTCTCGATATGCCGGTCGGGGCAAGCCGTGACTGGCTCGAACGCTTGGTCTTTCACGGCATCGTGTTCAACATGTCGTGGGAAGATCCGGAGATGGACCGGCAGGCGTTCAGGCTGACGCCGGACGACACGGTGATCTCGATCAGTTCCGCCGGCTGCAACCCGCTGAATTTCCTGTGCCAGAGCCCGAAGCGGCTGATCACGGTTGACGGTAATCCCGCGCAGAACGCGATCGTGGAACTCAAGCTGGCGGCGCTCGCGGCGCTCGACCACGCCACATTCTTCGACATTTTTGCCGCGCGTCGGCCGGCGGTGGTGCTCAAGGTCTACCGTGGCCAACTCCGACCGCTCTTGTCGCAACGGGCGCGTGAGTTTTGGGACAAGAACCTGTGGATGGCGGCCCGCGGGCTCTACAACTTCGGGCGGATGGGGCTGTTCTGCCGCATCCTCCGGCGGTTCCTGACGCTCTTGGGGCTGCAGCCGCGGGAACTCGACGGTTTTTTTGAGCTGCGGTCGCTCGCTGAGCAGGCCGATTGGTATCACCACTACCTGGCCCCGAGGCTCTGGGGGCCGTGGGCACGGCGGTTCGTGATGTTCAAGCCGCTGCTCTATCTGTCCGGCGTACATCCGGAGCAATACCGGCTGGTCGACGGCCGGCACGACATGTATGAGTATGTCAAGGAGCGGGTCGAGTACGCGCTGACGAAAGTGCCGGCCTACGACAATTACTTCCTCAGCCAGGCGGCGACCGGCTGCTTTCGCGGCAACCGTGTGCCGCCCTACCTTTTGGAAGAGAATTTCGAGACTTTGCGGCGGAATCTGGGGCGCGTGCAAGTCGTCAACGGGTGGTTAGGGCCGTTTCTGGACACACAGCCGGCGCAGTCGATCAACAAGTTCAACCTGCTCGACATCTTCGACTGGATGACGCCGCCGATGTTCGAGGCCACGCTCAAGAGCGTGCTGCGGGCAGCGGCGCCAGGGGCAACGCTAATCTATCGGAGCGGGAGCTACGGGCTGGACCCGCCGGCGTCGATCGCGGCCCACGTGGAGCGGCACGACGAGTTGGCGCAACGACTTTTCGCGAGGGACCGGTCCGCGACGTACGGCAGCTTCTATGTCCTCACGATCAAGAGCCACCCGAACGGGCGGGAGTGAGCCATTGGAGGATCAGGGCGGCCGAAGCGACGCTGTGCCCAGCGTGGCTCCCGCCGCGGGGCCCTGCTCCGACCGCCCTATCCGTGTCGGCCCGTGCCGACCGCCCATGTCGCGTGCGGCACAGCCGAGCGGCGCTGCGGACGGGTGGTTTGAAGCCGTACCGCAAGCGCAGAATGACGCCCCGCCCTTAATACGCATGGTTGGCGGAGAAACTGCCCAATCGCCCGGCCCACAAGGGGCACCACTTCTTATAACTTGCCACAGGTATTGGCTTTGTCAAGTGAAATCGCGCGGCGGGGTCAAAAAAACAGCTCGGCAACGTGTTCCACGACGTGCCGGGCGTTAACGCCCGTGTGATGGGCGATGTGCTCGCGACAACTGAAACCTGAGATAACGAGGTCCACGTTTCCGCGAGCGCGGATGGCGGGAAAGAGGCGCTGCTCTCCGATGGCGCGGGCCACCTCGTAGTGCTCGACCTCGTGACCGAAGGCGCCGGCCATTCCGCAGCAGCCGCTGTTGATCTCGGCTGCGCGGCCACTGGTGATCGCGGACAAAATGGCGAGAGCGTCGGTCGTCCCCGTGAGCGCTTTCTGGTGGCAGTGGCCGTGGTAGAGCAGTGTACGCGGCACGGCCGCGCGGCGCGTGCTTTTCTGCAACGCCGTTGCGAGCAGGGTCTCGATCATCCGCGCGTGCTGCGCCACGCAGCGGGCGGCGGAAGTGCGCACCAATTGCGGCCACTCGTCAAGCATCATCGAGGCGCAGCTCGGTTCGGTGCTCACGATCGGGATGCCGCGTTCGGCGTAGGGTGCCAGAACGGCGACGTTGGCTGCGGCCAGGCGGCGCGCTTCTGTCAGCAGCCCCTTGCTGACCAGCGGGCGGCCGCAGCAGCGGGTGTCGGGAACGAGTACTTCGTAGCCGAGTCCTTCGAGCACGCGCACCGCGGCTTGACCGACTTCGGGATGGTAGAAATTGGTCCACGTGTCGACGAAGTACACGATTTGGGGATGGTCTTTCGATGCGGGGGCGGTGGCGCGCTGCCGCCGGCGGTTTTGGAACCACTGCCGAACTGTCTGCCGGGCGAAGCGTGGGGGAGGCACACGGCGATCGAGTCCAAAGAGTAGCTCCAACAGCGTGCGCGTGGGGCGGGCCTGCATCAGCCAGTTGGCCAGCGGCGCGACGCGGCAGCCCCATGAGGCGCCGGCGATGGACGCGGC